>QIFI01000026.1 GCA_003229735.1 Candidatus Anderseniibacteriota bacterium
GGGCAAAAGTATAGATTCTTCTTCTAGTGATGGTTTGTTCATGTAATAGAAGTATAGGAAAGACGAACAAAAGGGGAAGTAGCTGTTAATCGCAAAATGACACTGGTACTATTAGGAGTATAATTATATATATATTATCTATTTATGTCGTTGCCGAAAAAAATTATTCATATCAGCGAAGATAGAATTGTGAGTCATGGAAAATCAGCTTTAGTCAAGCTTAAAGAAGAGAATGATACGGTTTTTTTCAGGCAGGGCAAGGGAGTGTATAAAGTGGATAAGAAAAGATGGAAGCAAGCTCAATCTTTTGAGTATAAAGTGTGGATGAGAGATTATAGGAGAGCCAGAGAGGATCGAAATAATTATCACACTAAGGCATTTAATGGTTATTTAGCCTTACGGAATCGCAAGTTTTGCAGGGGAATTGAGATGGGTTGCGGGCCGTTTACCAATATGCGAAATATTAGTGCTGAAGTAGAAATAAAAGAGATACATCTACTGGATCCCTTATTAGATAATTATCTATGCCATCCGCATTGTACTTATGATGAGGCTGGATTAAAAGTAGAAAGACCAATACTTGGCGGCAGATTAAGTATCTCGAGGCGGATGCCGGCAGTGTTACATAATTTGGCCATTGAGGAATTTCAGGACAGTCGAAAATTTGACCTGGTAGTATTAATAAATGTGTTGGAGCATTGTTTTGATGCTGACCGGGTGTTTGATACAATTCTTCGACAGACAGAACCGGGAGCGGTTTTGGTGTTTGCTGACAAGTACTATAAGGCGGATGACTTAGCTGATGATTTACATTATCGATATGATGCGGGGCATCCTCTAAAAATTGATCAATCGATAATTGATGAGTGGCTGGACAAAAATTTTATGACTTTATATAAGAACGTGAACTATATTCCCAGATCAAAGGAGAGAGCCAGCTGGACGCATCATGAAGAGCTGTATTTTATGGGCCGCAGGAAGAATCAGGACGGTTGAGAGATAGAGGAATTAAATGAATGCTGGTACCAGTCTATTGATGAGGCCAGGCCCTCTGGAAAAGAAATAACAGGCTTAAAGTTTAACTGTTGACGAGATTGGGTAATATCAGCGCGAGTAGTAAAAACGTCGCCGGAACGCCGAGGGCTAAAAGTGGGACTAACAGACGTGCCGATGATTTTTTGCAGAATATTCAATATGTCGTTGATAGAAGTAGAGGTTCCGGAGCCAATATTATACACGGAACCATCTTTGACGCGGGGTGAGGTGGCGGCCAGGAGGTTGGCTTGAGCTACATCTGATGCATGAATAAAATCGCGACTTTGCTGGCCGGAACCGTGAATTTCGGGGCGCTGGCGGTGCAATAATTGATCAAGAAATATTGGGATGACTAGAGAATATTGGGATTCAGGGCGAGAATACGGTCCGTAGACATTAAAATAGCGCAAGGAAATCGTGGGTAAATTGTAGATCTTGCTGAATACCGCGCAATAATGTTCACTAGCTAATTTAGCGGCGGCATAGGGAGAGGCCGGGGCCGGCAAGTCTGATTCACAACTGGGAAGAGTATTGGAATCGCCGTAGACGGCCGACGATGAAGCAAAAACGAATTTTTTTACGGTTGCTGATTTGGCGGCTGATAGGACGTTAAGAGTTCCGGTAGCATTAATAGCGTGAGCGGCCAGGGGGTTGTCCACTGATCTGCCAATGGCACGCCAGGCGGCATGATGGAGGACGAAATCAATCTCCTGACAGGCACGCTGGACTTTAATATCGTCAAGGACATCGGCTTTGATAAAATCTATTTTATCTAAAATATCGGACAGGTTGGAAATTGATCCGGTGGACAGGTTATCTAAAACTCTTACCTGATGACCAAGTTTTAGCAAATGACGGGTGATGTTTGTGCCGATGAAGCCGGCTCCACCTGTTATTAGAAACTTACTCATAGAAGATTTTCGCGTTGCATGACATTTAGCATAGCATTGGTAAAACTGGCCGCAAAAGTTTGTTGGGTGTATTTAGATGATTCATGATAGGAGCCGATAATCCGGCGAGTAAATTCGGAGTCTGAAATATTTGATAGCCGTTGATAGCGTTTGATTAGGTTGGGTATATTCAAATCTTTGATATAGTAACCAAACTTTTGTACATCCAGACCTGTCTCCGGGGTAATAACCGGTATTAATCCCCGGCGCAGGCAAGTAAGAACTGATGTGGCAGTACCTTCCGCGCAGCCTAACATGGTTACATAGCCGCAAATGTTAGTCAGGTGCCGGAAGCGACGGCTGTTAACATGAACAAAGCCTTCCAGGTGGATGTTCGGCGACTCATGGAGAAGTGATTGATATTGGCGCAAGAATTGAGGTTCAAGATTAGTGCAGACGTATAGGTTTAAGTTAGACAATTTTGAAAAAGCTTCAAGAATCAAGTCAAGCCCCTTGAATATATTGCCGGCGCCAGCAAAAAAAAGATAACTATTTTTTTGCTTGTCTAAGATAGCATTAATATCGAAGGGGATTTTGGGAGAAGTCGAAAGGAAAAGTTTATATATTGGTTTATTGAATGGCCGGAATGTTTTGTTGGTAGTTTCATTTCCGACGGAAAAAATATAATCGGTATTAGACATTTCACGATTAATGTTGACGCTGGTTAAGCTGGTTAAAGGGAGAGTTTGTTCGGTTCGTTTGGTGTAGTCAGAAAATCTTTGTTTAATTCGGATGTTGCGAATAATGGGATTAGGATTTACGGCCTGATAAATTTTAACAGCTTTTTTAAGTTTTTTCGCGTATCTGGTATAGTGGCGGGCTGAATCAGTAGCACCGTTGCTAAAAAAAATATCGTAGACGTCGTCCGGTAAGTAATTATCATCGATGCTCCGGTCGATAATATCTACCCAGAAGCCTAACTGGTTTAAGCATTTGGTGATACAAAAGATTTCCCAACTGTTGGTGTGGGTATAATTGAAAAGATAACCAGGGATAAGGCTGTCCGTTTTATAATAAATAAGAGCGTTACCTTGATGTCGTGGACAAAAACGTCGGTATTGGCGGATGAATTTTTGTTTAAAGAGAAGGGTGAGGAAGTAGTTATGGAACTGGCTATAAGAGTATCGGGAATTCATATCAGTTGTTTAGCGGCTGGCTGGGGAGCGGTGGTGCATGTTTGATGGAGCAGGGCGAGTTCTGGTTCAGTCAGACCTTCGTGGTTAGGAAAATAGAAGCCTTGTTTACTAACCAGTTCAGCATTGGGCATGGGGGAGTGAGCATGGGCTAATTGCTTATAAAAAGGCTGGGTAGTAATAGCGCCGCCCATGATGGGTCTGATTTCGACGTCGGCCTGGGTAAAAGCCCTGATATATTGTCTGGATAATTTGGGAGCGCGGCAGATGATTGGAATGGCGAAATTAGAAATGATGTCGATGTGGTCAGTGGCCAGGGGAATAATGTCTTCATTTTTTATCAAAGTGTTATGGAAACGATGGTAGTTATGGTGACGACGATCAATAATGTGGTCAAGGAAAGGTAGTTGTTGTTGACCTAGAAAGCCGGTGATTTCAGTGGGGCGAAGATTGTAGCCTAGAGTGTAGAAAGTAAAATTGGCGAAGAAGTCATCGGGGATTTGATGTTCCGCGCGGATGTTTTGCTTATGTTCCGGTTCTAAATTTCGATCCCAGCCGTGGGCACGTACCAGGGTTAACATTCGGGCTAATTCAGCATCATCAGTACAGACCGCACCGCCTTCAATGGTGGACATATGATGGCCGACAAAGAAGGAGAAGGTGCTGGCTAAACTCCAGTTACCCAGTTTGACTCCCTGATAAACAGTACCCAGTGACTCACAGTTGTCTTCGATGAGAATAATGCCTTGTTTATCACAGACGCGTTTAATCCGGTCAATATCACCGCAGAAACCAAGCAAGTTAGTGAGGAAGAGTAATTTGATATCGGGGTGTTGAGTTAAGGCATCGGCAAATTTTTGGCTGGATACGTTTAAGGTATTTAGTTCAATATCAATAGGAGTAGGACATAGGCCTAATTGAATCAAGGGCATAACATTAGTGGCCCAGGTGATAGCGGAGAAAGCGGCTTTGTCGGGTGGTTTGATACGACCCAGGTTAATTAAGGCTTGAATTAGAGCCAGATTGGCGGAACTGCCGCTATTATAGAGGACGGTGTATTTACGACCCTGCCAGGTGGAAAATTGTCGCTCAAACCCGGCACATTCGGGGCCAATACTTAAACGGTCAGTGCTGGTAATAAATTTTGCCAGATTTCTTTTTGTATTTTGTTCGTTGTGGAAAAGTCCAGGAACTAGTTTAATCATCAATTTATTATAGCGGTTCTGGTATAGGGAAAGTAATATTGTTTTGCTGATATCTTATCGGAGTTGTTCTAAGAGAGAGTAGATTTTATGCATCTGAACTTGTACATTCATTTTAATTAAGTGTGAAGCGGGGCTTGTATAAAGTGGGGTGGATGGAGTATAAATATATAGTTCGGTTACTGTTCTTTGTCATAACTGGTGGGAGAAAATTATGAATAAGGTATGTTTGGTGACGACCACGTTTTATTCAGAGGTAGATCATCCTCGACTTAGGGAGGCAGAGAGGACATTAAAGACAGCCAGGGAAATGCGGATACCAATGATCGTGGTGGACGGATCTCCGGTTCAGGTGAAAAAAAATTAATGGAGGCGGGCGGCGGAAATGCGATATTTGTACCGGAATGTGATCATAAGAAAGGTGTATTTGGGCCGGCGCGGCGACAAGGTTTTGAATTACTGATGGCCCAGAAGAGATTTGAAGTCGGGGGTTGGATTGAGCCGGAGAAGTATGATTTATTGCAATTCGTGCCGAAGCTGGTGAAGCCAATATTGGAAAAACAGGCCGATCATGTGACGCCGGAGAGGAGTGGTGTCAGTTGGCGATCATATCCGGAATTTCAGGAGGCCTGCGAGAGAGTGGGGAATTTGGCCTGGCAGAGAATTACTCGTCAAAGACTGGATGTGTGGCAGGGTCCCCGGTTCTTTAATAAGAAAGCTTTGCAGTATTACTTGGACTACGCTGATGAATATGGCGGTCAATGGGACTGTATTTTTATACCACCGATGCGGATGATTGCGGATGGGTTAGTGATGGATTCGGTGTCGGTTGAGTGTCATAATTCCGCGGAACAATATGTTTTAGAGGAAACAAACCCTGAACTTGGATATGATAAGCGAGTGCGGCAATTGCACTTGTTGGTGGAGGCAATACGCAAGGAAGGACAGAAGTTGGGGATGTTGACTTCAGGTCAGCATGAAGTGGTATGAAAATGGCTATTTGTAGAGTGAAATCCCCAGATTATTCTGGGATTTTTTCTAGATAGACTATTTATAATTTGCTGAATACGCGACGAATTTCTTAATAGCCGTGTTTTTGTTTTGTCTTGTTTGTCATAGAATAATCTTATGGTAAATTATCGGATGAAGTGTTTAAATGAAAGAAATGCCTAAAATTTATTATGATCATAATAATAGAAGGTTAATATATACTGGCCAAGAGGCGTCAGCCGCTTATTGGGATAGTCAGTGGAAAAAATCAAGTGATATTAGACAATTACTTAAGAGTGGCAGTCGTGATAATTTGGTACGGAAAATTACTCGGCGATTTTTAAAGCCGAGCCGGGAGGTGAAAGTGTTAGACGGCGGATGCGGCAAGTGTCAGCAGGTCGTAGACCTGCAAAATATGGGATATGATGCTTATGGAATTGATTATGCTAGTACCCCAACAACTTACTATTGATTGGTAAAAAGAAATGTATTTGCTATCTAAATAAATGGATAGCGTCTCTACAAATAAAATATGGT
>QIFI01000125.1 GCA_003229735.1 Candidatus Anderseniibacteriota bacterium
CCGCCACCCGACT
Organism: Candidatus Anderseniibacteriota bacterium; assembly: GCA_003229735.1. Lineage (GTDB taxonomy): Bacteria > Patescibacteriota > Andersenbacteria > UBA10190 > UBA10190 > SZUA-179. The sequence goes on from QIFI01000125.1 coordinate 14, forward strand.
ACTGTCTTCTTTTTTGCCGAGGCCATGCTTTTCTGTACTGGATAAGATTTCATCCCGCTTTTTCCGGCTATTTCATCCACTCCCAGTCCTCGATCTATCCCATTTCGCACCAATAACAGCGTCCTAAACTGAAAGGCCAGCATTGAAAAAACATAAAATTCGCTCCTCCCCTCATTAAGCAAGATTTTAATCTGACCAATAGCCTTTTCCATCTGCCCGCTCGTCAACGCCTCCAGCATGGCAAACACTTCCGCTTCCCCGTCTTTCTCCACACTATCTTTCACGTCCTTTATCCGCACCGCCTTATCCATTAGCTTAAGCCGCTCCAGCTCTGATTTTAACCGCCATCGATCCCCTCCTATTCGATCAACCAATACTTCTGCCGCTCCATCCTCAATTTCTCCCCCGCCTCCCCTGGCCTCCTCCATAAGCCACAATTTAAGCTGTTGATTACTCGGCACCCTGAATTCTCTTCCCTGCTGGGCATAAGTTTTATATATCCTGGACCTCCTGTCTATCTTCGCTCTCTCCCAAATCACGCACAGACTGTCCGGATATTTAACCAGCGCTTCCAGCAAATCTTCCTGATCCTCCTTAAGCCAGCTCCCCACCTCTCTCATCACCAATAAATCACGGTCGAATAAGCCTCTTCCCTGACTCAACCTGGCCGCCGCGGATTTATCTATTAAATCGCTTTTATCAACCCAGCAAATTCTGGCCCGCCTCTCGCCGGCCACCGCCGCCACCGCCTGCCGGGCCGCCCAGCTATCCTCCCCAAAAAAATACCACAACATACAACCCTCTCCCAAAACCATCAGGTATAAACATTCCCCCGAACATAATTATTATTTATTAACCAACCAGTCCGGCCAAAGACACCACTATTACGAAAGTGACTACCACCAGCGTAACAATGATGCCCGTCACCAGAGTCCCAAACAGACTCTCATCGGTCGGCGTTCTTGTTGCTTTTTTTCCCATACAAATATTATATCACAAACTAATAAATAATACTCCCTCTTATTGACTTGCTGTCGGCGCCTCAACACCATCAGCCGCCTCCGTTGATAACTGCTCCGCCTCCCAGGTCACTGATATCTCCGGTTCCACCGCCATCACCCACACCTGCCCTTTGGTAAACTCAATATTCTTCCCCTGCTCATCCAGAAAATGAACCGGATCGGTTTTTTGCAATTCATTTTTCTTCCACCTGCCCTTAATCACTATCCCATCCTGATACACTTCAAGCGCCCCTTCCCCTTCAATATCCACATCATTGTAACCTCCCGGACCATCCGCGAATCCATTGCCTGCCCTCATAATTGCCACCACGCTGGGTGTAATCTCCCGCGTTTTATCACCCCCCTCTACCTGCTTCGTTCCGCCCCAGAATCTCACATACTTATTGGTCTCCGGATCATATTCATATCTAACCGAAAATGCTCCCGGCCAGCCAATATTCAGCGTCCCGCCGGCCGGCCGTTCATCCACTGGCCCGTCATCTTTAAATCGATACCCCTTAAAAGTCGTCTCCGTCCTATACCCCAGCTTACCCAAAGCATTCCACAAGTTTTCATAAGAAGTGAACCCATTATAAGGCGCCGGCAAACTATCTTTCCGGAAATAGGCTCCGAACGGATTAGTCAAAGCATTTATCGTCTTAAATTCGCCCGCGCTAATCCTATTCAAAGCGTGATAGCTCCCCCCCCAATGAGCCATAATCGCGTCAACACCTTCCGCTAAAAACAAATAATCATGCCTGGCGCTCCGCACCGACCCAATGTCATCCGGACGGCCGCATTGGTAAACAGCCAATAATCTCGTCACATCGCTCACCAGCACCGGCAATTCCCACACCATATCCGCTTCCGCGAAACCTGACACCGGCCGGGTAATCACATCCGAGGCCAGCATTACCCCAATCGGACGCCGGTTGGCATCACTGCATTCTCGACCGGACAAACCACTAATCGAGCTCCTCACCTGGCTATCCTCCGATTCAGGCAGTGCTCCAAAGAATGGATTAACATTATTGTCACTAGTTGTTGCTTTCTTGCCTGGTATTACCAATACCGCCGTCACCGCTCCCACCAGCACCAGCCCGGCCAATATCGCTCCCGCTATCAGCCACTTGGACCAGCCGGCCTGCCCCCCCATAAAATTAGTTTTTCCTGATCCTCCATCATCAGAACGCAATTGCACTCGCACCCCCACATTTTTCTGGTCATTTGATGCTGGTTTTCCTTTATTATCTTCGTCTGACATATTTATTTATAATGAGATTCTAACATGTACCACGGTTGCCATACAAATTATGCTACACTATAAACCATCTCATCTTAATATTTATAAGGAGGTGTCACTATATGGCCAATAAAAAAAATAGTTTGCTCACCCCTTGGCTATGGTTAATTATCGCCAGCATCATCGCCTTGGTCTTTCTCATCGTGCTCACCGCCTTCATCCAAACCAGCTATCTGGGTGCCCGCCGGTTAAGCCCTTCCCCGAATAACCAGGCCGACACCTTTGAAGATTGTCTCAACCAGCTGGAAGATTTTGAACTATGCACCGATATTTATGAACAGGATCTGCTAAATATCTAGCTAACATCAAACAACGACTCACTTAAATAGTCCGTGTCATCCCCGCCCGGACTATTTTTTTTACCCCCTTCATACTTAAACCTTCGCAATATCCGCTCTTCCACTTCCTGTACTGACCGACCGTAAATTTCCCGCGACTGTTTCCTTACCCGCTCCCGCACTGACGCGTCCCCGGATCTCGGCGGTGCCGCCGCTGCCAGGCTAAACGGCCGCCGCGGAGTTCCGGCCACCAATAGCCTAGCGCACATCGTAAATCTCTCCAGATTTACCAGATCATACTCCGTAAACACCGGCTCAAATTGCTTGGCCAAAAATTCCGCATCTTCCACTCCCACTCGATAACTCACCACCGTCCCCACATTACCAAACACCGACTCTTTAATCTGATCATCCAGCTGTTGAATAAATTGATGAGTTAAATTCAAATTAAGCCGATACTTCCTGGCTTCCGATAAAATAGTGGCGATGCTGTCCGTGGTAAAGTTCTGAAATTCATCCAGATACAAATAGAAATCCGGCCGCTGATCTTCAGGCACATCCGCTCGGCCCAAAGCCGCAATCTGTAATTTAGACACCAGCACAAACCCCAGCAAATCCGAATTAATATCCCCCAAACTGCCCTTGGACAAATTACACAGCAGAATTTTCCGCTTATCCATTACTTCCCGCATATCAAAGCTGGATGTCGCCTGGCCTATCAGATTTCTCATCGTCCGATTACTCACAAACCGGCCCAGTTTGCTAATTACATAGCTCAACATATCAGCCGACATCTGTCCCCGCTGTGATTGAGCAAATTCCTGATCCCAGAACTGGCGCACCGTGGGATTATCCACTTTAATCAATATTTTATCTCTAAACTTCTGATCCACAAACATCCGCGGCACGTCAATCAATGTAGCCTCGGCATCTTCCGCTAAAGCCAACAGCGCGTTCCGCAAATAATGCTCAAACATCGGCCCGATCGATTCCGGATTAAGCCGGGCCGCCAGCTTCTGTAAAATTTGCACTACCTCATTCACCACCAGGTCTTTTTGCTCCTCATTTTTCACTTCCAGAATATTAAAACCCAGCGGCCGCTCCGTATCTCTCGGATCAAACAAAATCACATCCTGAATCCGCTCTTCCGGCACATTAAGTAAAATGTCCTCAATTAAATCTCCATGCGGATCCACCACTCCCACTCCCCGACCCGCCACCATGTCCTGCACAATCATATTAAGAAACAAAGTGGTTTTTCCGGTCCCCGTCTGCCCAATCATATACAGGTGACGCCGCCGGTCATCCTCCGCCAGATATACCGGGGTATTAATCCCTCGATACGCGTTCGTTCCCAGCATCACTCCCGATTGAGGTATATCCGGCGGCGCCGGCGCCGCCTTGGCCCCCCGCCACAATATATTTGGCGTCTCCGTAGTCGGCAAAGGCAAGTGAAAAAGCGATGCTAATTCAGCCGAGCTCAAAGTACTGGCCGTCCTGTCCCGCGCCGCCCGCCACACTATATCTCTAACTAAACCTTGCGGCTTGGTCGCCTTCTTCATTACCAGACCATTCAAATCCGGTAAATCATACTGGGCCAGAGCCGCCGCGATCCCATCAAACACCTGATCCGCCTCAAACTCTTCTCGGGCCGCCACCGCCACTCTGATATTCACGTCAAATTGCTGTTGGCTCACTTTCGCTTCCACTAATTCCACCTTCTCATTTGACCTGGGAGTCAACTGCGCCGCCTTTTGCTCCGCCTTCTCCCGCTGGCCTTCAGTCTTGGTTAACACATCCCCGGTCCGCTTTAAAACTTGTGATCCGCCCACATCTCCCTGAATCCCTTGAATGGTTCGCCGCGCCGCCTTTTGCCCTTTCTTTCTCACCTTTTGTCTGGATGACCTCACTATCAATTGCATCACCGCCGCGTCCCCGGCCGGCAATCTGGCCATCGCCCCCGTCATCGCCTGCATCGGATCTGCCTCCAATTCCCGGTAGGTGGCTATCGGCAAATGAGTCTGCTTGCTCAATTTAACCACTCCGGCCCGCACCGTATCCCCCGACTCAAACAATGTATACTCTCTCGCCCGAATCACCTCCGCCTCCGGATACAAGGCGTAAATCTGCTTCTCCAGATGATCCGCGTACCGCCTCTCCGCTCCCACATAAAAAGCTATCATCCCATCTCCCCGAGCCGCGATTTCCAGCGCGATCATCGGCCGCCCATACCACCATCGATCTTTCCAGGTCACCGGCAGTTTAGATAATGTAGCCAGCCACTGCTCCGCCACGCTAATCTTTTCCCGAATAGTTTCTATCGTCACTTCCTCTCTCTCTTCCGTCGATATGTCCTTAGGCATGGCCACCTGCAGCATCACCATATCCAAAGTCCGCTTAAATTGAGCCTGCTCTTTTAATGTCCGCCAGGCCAGCCAGACAAACACCAATAGCCCGATAGCCACCAGCATCCACACTGCAAATACTATCGACTCTGCCATCATTATCTTATAATTAACCAGGCCATCAACACCGCCAGAATAAATATCCCTGCCCCCGCCACTCCCGCCACCCACCTGGGTATACCCTGCTTATTCACTCCTTTCTCTGTCAGCAACTCATACAATTGCCCGGTTAACACATCGTGTAGTAAATCAATATTCCTCGGATAATGCTCACTACCTTGAGCCTTTCTCAAAGCCAGTGATAAATCCTCACGAAAAGTAAGGTCCACCAATTTTTGAGCCTCCTGATGCTCTTCATGAGTATGCATCCATGGCTGTTTCAATACCTCCGGATATTCACCATGCTCCGCCATTTCTTCAGCCACCGCCTGACCCAGCACTTCCTCATCCCGCCGCACTCCCGGCGCTCGAGCCTGCTGTATTCTGCCCTCAACTTTTTCCACGAACTTACCCGCCTGCTCCTTCTCCGGAAACATTAAAGTCTCTTTTTCCCGCGGTGTTCTTTCAACCGATGCCATACCCCCTATTATATGGTTTTCCCGCTTATAATCCTACGCCGCCGTGTTCATATCTGGCTCATCACCTTTCTTAACCTTCTTGATTATATATTCCGTATACTTATTTTCATCCAGCCACCTCTCAACATCCGCTCGACTATTAGCCCGCATCTCCATCTCAACCTTTTTTCCCTGCGGCCCCCGACCATTAATCTTATAATTTTTTGTCACCACCTCTTCCCTTAATACCTTCGGGTCGCCCTCTTTCTGCTTGAAAGTCTCT
>QIFI01000057.1 GCA_003229735.1 Candidatus Anderseniibacteriota bacterium
AGGGTAAAAATAATATGCTTATAACATCCGCGTAACCCTCATCCCCCGCCCTTCTCCCTATGAATAGGGAGAAGGGAGAGCGCCCTTAACCTGTGAGCGATTACCCACTCTTGTAACCGCTCACGGGTCGAGGGTTATTCTCCCCTGACAAGGAGAGAGAGGGGTTTTCGTCGCAAAATCGCAACGTCGTCATTTAGTCATTTGAACTTTGGATTTGATTTGAACTTTGGATTTGATTTGGATTTTTGATTTCACCAGCGGTCATTAGAAATTAGTCACTATCCGTAACCGCGCTCCCCTCTCCCCGCTGGGGAGAGGGCCAGGGTGAGGGGTCTATAAATATATTCTCCTGTTTCCCCATTGCTTCCAAAGTCAGCGCCATAACCAATCAAAAAGGTGAAAATTATTCCCCTATGTAATACACTATCTGCATGACTGAAAACCCCGGTTTCTTAAGAAAGAAGTACAGCTTGCATAACGCGCCTGAAGTAAAGCAGGCGGCTGATCGAGCCGAGAAACTAAAAGGCGAAACGGTTTCCGGGGACGCGGATAAACGCATCCAAAACTATCTGGATCGATTCTCGGAGCTTATTAACCGAGAGGATCCGGCCGACAAAAAAAGAGGCCTTGAGGCGCTAAAGACCATGTTGCATAAAAAGTTTGTTATTAGGGAAGAAAACGTACCCCAGTCATACTTTAACCTCCAGGGAGAGATTGCCGTGCGGGAAGGACGGCAGGCCGACCTTGAGGACAACGGCGTGGAAATAAGAACAAGTACCGGACGCAATGCGGCCGGAGAGGAAACGGCAACCCGCGATTTCATCTTCCCGGAGGACATGAAAAAACAGGCCGTGGATATCGTTCAAAATAATCAGAAAAGAAGTCTGGACAAATGGGTTGACTACTTATCTTCAGATGATGCCCAGTATCCGGACTGGTCCAAGTACTGGGCTATGCGGTCAGTCCTGGATATGGGTAAGCTGAAAAAAGAAGAAGACAATAAGGGAGTTGAGAAAGCCCGTTTTGAAAAAAGAACCAAAAACACCGTCGCTTCCTTCCCTCCGGTTAATCCTAGAGCCCTGGCCTTGACCATCGGCGCGATGAGAGAAAGATTAACCGAGCCGGGCAAGACTAAGAAAGACCGCCAACCGGTCGAGAACAAAAGCGTCAGACTCAACCGGGAAGAATGGCAAAAACTGCTGGATACGGAAAACTTCTCCAAACTGTACAGTCAGTTCTTAATAGAAATGCCGGAATACTCTCCGGAAAGACTGGCAGAGACTCGGGGAGAGTGGAAAACCTACCAGCAGGGATCAGCACCCGACAAGCTGGTTGAATCCCTGGAAGGCTATCCGCTGGAATGGTGCACGGCCGATCCTGATACGGCCCGCACCCAGCTACAGGGGGGAGACTTTCATGTTTATTACTCAATAGATGATGACGGCAATCCAGTCATTCCCCGACTGGCCATCCGGATGGAAGGCGATCGGATCGCCGAACCACCACGCGGTATAGCGCCGGATCAAAACCTGGATCCATATATTAATCCGGTTTTGTCGGACAGACTACATGAATTCGGCTCGGAAGGAGAAAAATACCAGGCCAGAGAACAGAATATGAGTAGGTTGACAGCCGTGCAAATAAAACATGAGGCAAGTGAACAGTTGGAGAAGGAAGAACTTAGTTTCCTGTATGAGATTGACGGAAAGATAGAGGGATTCGGTTACCAGACAGACCCGCGGATTGAGGCGATTAAAGAAGAGCGATCAATTAAACAAGACTATGCCATTATCTACGAATTAGATGAGTCCCAGGTGGCAGATAACCTGAACGGCTTAAACAAAGAGACCAGGGTGTATGCTGGGAAAGAGATATTAAGAGTAGAGGAAAACGTGTCAAACGAAGAAATAGAGCGTCTCTCTAATGTCATTAAGCTGGAGACTGATTTAACCGAAGTTAAACAAACTGTTAAAGACCATATAACCAACTGGGAAGGATCAATTGAAGATAAAGAAGAGACAGTTTCCTACGCCAGACTGGAGAAAGTCAGAGAGAGTCTTAATGCCGGAAACGCCACACAGTTTAAGGCGGATAGTTTGCAAACGGTGGGCGGGAATCTTTATGCCTACAGCGCCACACAGTTCAAGGCGGACAGTCTGCGGACGGTAGGTAAAAAACTTGATGCCAGAAGCGCCAAAAAGTTCAAGGCAGGTAATCTGCAAACGGTGGGCGGGAATCTTCATGCCGAAAGCGCCACACAGTTCCGGGCGGACAGTCTGCAAACAGTGGGCGGATATCTTAATGCCGAAAACGCAATAGAGTTCAAGGCGGACAGTCTGCAAACAGTGGGCGGATATCTTGATGCCGAAAACGCAATAGAGTTCAAGGCGGACAGTCTGCAAACGGTGGACGGAGATCTTTATGCCGAAAACGCCCAGGTTATTAGCGCGGAGAAGTTAAACAAGGTGGAGAAAATTATAGTCAGCCAAGAGATTGAAGAAAACAAAATACAGGTGCCGGATGAGGTAAGAGACCGAATTGAAAAAGTATAATCGCTATTAAAACCAATCGATAACTGCACTTCTATTAACAATCCCCTCTTCCTAATACGAATCGGGCTGGATGCCTGCCCACCATACATTTCTTGCCCGCCATCTTGTCTGCCATAGCTTTAGAGAAAAACAAAGCCTCTGGCGAAAAGATGAAGCAAAAGGTAGAAAAACATCACAACATCGTCATTTAGTCATTTGAACTTTGGATTTGATTTGGATTTTGGATTTTGACATTTGGATTTCACCAGTGGTCATTGGAAATTAGTCACTATCCGTAACCGCGCTCCCCTCTCCCCGATGGGGAGAGGGCCAGGGTGAGGGGTCTCTCCTATTCCCTCACCGCTTCCTCAAAAGCCCGCAATTTCTCCATCACCTTATCCGTCATATTATCGCCCCTCTTTTCATTTCCGGCTTTTATCGCCCCTAAATTCTGGGCCCTTAAATACATCTCAAAACTCTCTCCCGCGTCAGCCCACCATCCATCCACTACCGCGTGCTGTATTTTTCCGCTTTTAATATAAGCATTATTAACATCCGTTATCTCCAGCTCTCCTCGTCCCGAAGGTTTTAAACCCTTCACGATATCAAACACTTCATTGTCGTACAAATACAAGCCGACCACCGCCAAATTAGATGGTTCCGTCCCCGGCCGCGGCTTCTCCACTATGGCCCGCACTTTACCTGCTTCATCCAGTCTGCACACACCATACCACTGCGGACTATCCACTTCTTTCAAAAATATCTTGGCTCCTTTTGGATTACCGATAAAGTCCCGCACCTCATCCGCCACATCTTTCTCAAAAATATTATCCCCCAATAATACTGCTACCGATTCATCCCCCACAAAGTCCTTGGCTAATGCCAAAGCCTGCGCGATTCCTCCCGCTTCTTCCTGCACTTCATAAGTAATCTTCACCTGATGCTCTTTTCCCGACCCCAGCAAATTCAAAAAATGGCCCGCGTGCTCCCGCCCGGACACTATCAAAATCTCCACAATTCCTGCCTCCCTCATCATCTGAATTGACCAATATATCATCGGCCGATCATACAGCGGCAATAAATGCTTATTCGTTACTTTGGTCAGCGGAGCCAGGCGAGACCCGGTGCCTCCGGCTAAAATTACTCCTTTCATATAACGTCGCCATTAAACACCTTTATTCAATACTTGTAAAGTTGACTATATACATATATATTGTAAATATTTATTCACCTAAATGCCTATGTGGCACCAGATAATTATGAATATAGTCAGTCACAGCCTCCTCTAAACTGGTCATATTAGCTTTATAACCGCCCTTCTTTAATTTCGAAATATCAGCTTTTGTAAAATCCTGATACTGTCCCACTAATGTTTCCGGCATATCCACATACTGAATATTCTCCTCCTTACCTAAAGCCTTAAACATAACCTTAGCCAAATCATTCCATGTTCGCGCCTCCCCTGATCCCACATTAAACACCCCATTTACTTCCCCGTGATCCATAAAAAATAGCGTCGCTTCCACCGTGTCCTTAACATAAATAAAATCTCTCATCTGCCCCCCGTCTTCATAATCACTCGTCGACTTGAATAATTCGATCTTCCCCTCCGACTGAATCTGCTCAAACTTCTTGGCCGCCACGCTCCGCATCGATTCTTTATGCCACTCATTTGGTCCAAACACGTTGAAATATTTAAGCCCCACCACCTGCTCCAAATATCCCGCGTCTCTGGCCCAAATATCAACTGCCAGTTTAGACTTGCCATATTCATTCATCGGCTTAAGACTCTCAAACTCATCATGATCATCCTTATATCCATGCCCGCCATCTCCATAAGTCGCCGCGCTGGAAGCGTATACGCATCTCACTCCCCTATCTGTACTCCAGCGAATTATTTCCTGCGAGAATACCACGTTCACGTCTTCATACTCTTTTTTATTACCCACCGTATTTGAATTAGCCCCCAGGTGAAATATCGCCTCCACTCCCGCCTGATCATAATCCCCCGCCGCCAGTTTTTGCCTGAATTCATCCCCGCCCACTATCGCCTCATATTTCAGCGGCCCCACATTATGCTCCTTCTCATCATGATCAATGCTATCCACAATCACAATATCCTCCTCTCCTCTTTCATTCAGCGCCCACACCAAAGCACTCCCGATAAACCCCGCTCCACCCGTCACTATAATCATTCTTTCAGTCTGCCAGAAACCCGTCCTTTTTTCGACCTTGACAATAAATCATTCCAACACCCGATGTTTGAATGCCTCTGTAACCGGCTCTAACGCCAATATATTGCTACTCGGATAATTTCGCCAAAATCTCACTCGTCGATAAATCATTTCTTTTTCTCAACAATCGCCAATATATTTTGAATATATCTATTTCTCAAACCAGCCTTGCGTTGAAAAGCGAGAGTTAGTTCATGCCAGCCTTGCGTTAGAAAAGACTATGCCTCTTAACTTTTTCCATGTGTGGTATAATTTCAAAGTAAGCATATTATTATAAGAAATAAGTACATCACACCAATAAAGTTTTTTAGCGTAGCCTTGATTACTATGGCTGCAATAATGGTAGGATCTGGATTATTTGGAAACTACGGCATCGTTACAGTTCTTGGTATGTGGCCATTTGTTTTAATTGCTTTAATCCTTTTTCGACAGAAAGCTTGGCACCCGCTAGTCGTTTCTACCATAATTTATCTATACACTTGGGTATTACTTTTTATCGAGGAAACAACATTTGGTGTCGACATCTTCGGAGCAGGATTCTTACTTATGTGGTCTGGAATACCACTGCTTGCGTTTGCTTTACTTAGTGCCCTTATCCCATACAGAACGATATACATAGACAATGCAACAAAAATTTCAATTTATATCGGTATGTTTTGCGGATTGGTTTTGGCGCTATTAATTGGCAGAGCATTTATATTATTGTTTGTTCCACTCGGTGCGCTTATCGGTTTCGTAATTACTAAATTCTTGAGGAAAAAAATCATTCAAACACCCGATGTTTAAATGCCTCTGCTACCAGCTCTAACGGCAATATATTACTACTTGGATAATTTCGCCAATATCTCACTCATTCCAACACGAACATTTCAACACTTAGAGACCGTTTCGAAACTCCAGATCGCTCAACACTTCATAATAAAACACACTCTAAAACTACAAAATTAGACGTGTTTACCAATCCTAACACTAGTATTATTGCAAATAGTGTTCGTATTTCGTCAATTTCGAAACGGTCTCTAAGCGTTGAAATGACGCTTATTGGAATAGAAGCCGCCAAAGGTATTACTATAACCCCAAGTTCGATCGCCAACGACCAGTAACCCTTACTTCAAGTAAGCACTGATTTACTGCGGACACGGAAAGCTCTTTTGATATTCCTTGAAGCGTCTAGTACTCTACTATCATGAGCCACAAGCAATCCACGATGTCACTTGGTCGTCTACGCAAACACGCACTCCTCAACAACCTTCCAGCCAAAATGAAGAAAGGACAACGTCGCAGCCATGGCCTCCAAACTAAGTACGGAATCGCCATCACTCTATTAGGGCTTCTGCTCTTGGCGGGGGTGGTGACGGTCGTGTTAATATGGCAACAGGGCAGTGTGGGGCCACGGACAACACCTGCATCAAATGCCATCGATGCGTCAAAGCCACTATTAGAAACATACGCCAGCTACCGCCACAGTTTCGCCATCGATGTTCCCTTTAACTGGACGATTGAAGAGTTCGCTAATGGAAAAGGCATTGGCCCACTTCAATTACACCAGTTTAAAGATCACAGAAATACAACAAGCGTGTATTTCTCATCTCCTGAAACGCGACTCGCTCTTATGCAAAATCGTCAGAACTGCGGACTTTTGGAGCCTAAGGAACTGTGCAGAAATCAAAAGGACCTTCGAATTGCCGATGTAGTGTTGACTGAGTTTAAGGACGATGCTCTAAAAAACAAAGTTCCCACGTACAAAATTGGTGATCTGTTGTGGTACCGGGAAGAGACACAATCGTACTTCCGGGACACTATTGAATATTCGATTGGCAATACATCGCACACGGGTAAGATGGATGGCTTTTATACATTTGCTCTGCTCAATCCCGCGCTGGAAAAAGAGTTTGTAAAGTACTTGGAAACATTTCGAGTTATTGAGATGCCAGATGTTATCGAATGAACACCACAACATTC
>QIFI01000033.1 GCA_003229735.1 Candidatus Anderseniibacteriota bacterium
TGAGCCATGGAAACAATGAAAACTGCTGAAAAACCATTCCCCGGGAACGCGCTGGTCCGGTGATAGGCGCATTTTTGAATAATACTTCTCCTGAAGTGGGTAAAATAAGTCCAGCTAGTATTTTTAATAAAGTTGTCTTACCGCACCCGCTGGGACCAACTAGCGCGATGAATTCTCTTTTCTTAACTGATAAGGAAATATCCCGCAGGGCTTCAATTGGCGGCTGGCTTTCAGTATAAATTTTCTTGAGGTGATTAGCGCGCAACATTTTTTATTTGTTCAGACCAGGGAAATAAGAGACGGTAAGTAATACGAAAGAACAAGTCCATTATAATTCCCACCAGACCAATAACCAGGATACCCGTAATTACCTGGTCAGTTTGCAGAAAACGCTGTGATTGGATAATGAGATGCCCTAAACCATTTTTGGAGGCCACAATTTCCGCAATAACTACGGCCGCCCAGGCGGCTCCCATTAACAACTGCATAGCATTCCAAATTGAGGGCATGGCAGTTGGTAACATTACTCTCCAGATAATGTCTTTAGTGGTAGCTCCCAGAGTATAAGCGCTTTCGAGTAATTCTTTTTTTACATTAGCCACCGCGTCGGCCACAAATATAGTCAGAAAAGGGGACACGCTGATAAAGATAACGGCAAATTTTTGGATGTCTCCAATTCCAAACCAGAGAATAAACAAGGGGACAAAAGCTGAATATGGCAGGTAGCGAACAAAGCCGACTAAGGGGCCTGCAAAGGCCTCAAATTTGGTGAAGGTTCCGATAAAAAGCCCCAGAGGAATAGATACGATTGCCGCCAATAAGAACCCAATAATAACTCGATAGAAACTGGCCCAGATATCTATAAGCAGTCCTTTTTCCAGTAACAATTCGCCAAGGGCTGACAAAACAGCGGTAGGCGTGGGTAAAAAAAATGGTTTGATAAAGGCAGTGTAAGTAAGCAAAGACCAGATCCCTATGACTACTAAAAACCCCAGCAGGGCCAGGGTTAAGTAGGGCCATCGACCAATGTTTGTCCTTACCCGGCCAGCCATTTACTAATAAATCTCCTGGATAAGCGAGGCATCAACAACATCATTAGGATTTACAGGTGAAGAAATAAGACCATCTGCTAAATAAATGTCTGATGCTAATTTACTTAATTCAAATACATTACCAGGCTTATCGCTGTCAAATTTATCCAGGGTGTATTTTGGGTCAGCGAACTTGACTACGGCTACTTGTTCGGCAAACTCTTCGCCAGTTAGTCCCATGCTTTCTCCCATGATCCGGTTAGCTTCAGTAGGATTTTTTTGCCAGTAATCTACGGCCTTATAGTAAGCACGAATAACGGCTGCCACATCGCCTCGCTGGTTAACCAAGGCATCCCGACGCACAAAAACAGTATCAACAATAACTCCCGGGGCATCAGCACTACTTAGCAAAACTTGGCCGTCTGTCCGTTCAGTTGCCTTAGACAACCATGGTTCCCAAGTTACTCCAGCATCAATTTTACCGGCCACAAAGGAGGTTCCCACCTGGTCAGGATCCATATTCTCCAGGGTTATATCGGCAGGTGTTAGCCCAGCTCGTTGAGCTAAAACACGGAGTAAGAAATGAGAAGGGAATCCCTGGGCAAGATATACTGTTTTTCCTTTCAGGTCGGTAATGCTATTCACGTCTGTGGTGGTAACAATACCATCAGCACCATTGGACTCATCAGTAATAAATACCTGGGGAGCGTCGATGCCTCCATCGGCAATCAGGGCGGAACAGTCAACAGAGCAAGGCAGCATTTGCACTTCATCGCTGGCCAGCGAGGAAACCAGCTGATTTATGTCAGTAATTTGAACTACCTCCGCGTTAACACCCTCATCAGTAAAAAATCCTTTCTTTTCAGCTAGAGCAAAGGGAGCAAAGCCGGGATATACCGCGACACCTATTTTGAACGGCTGGCCAGTTGGGGCAGGAACAGCATCACGATTCGTTACATACCAACCCACCAGGGCTATAAGGACAACGATTATGATTCCGCCGATAGCTGCTGATTTATTTTTTTTCATAATAATTTTTGATTTACTATGTAGATTAACAATATTTCACTAATGTTATTGTATATGTATTAATTACATTTGTCATTTACTTTTTAAAGACTTCCAAAGAAACTCCAGCAACTGTAACTGGGCCTGGCTGATGGCGGAATCTTCGACGACTACGGCAACGAGATTCTTTAAAGAAATAGTAGCCACTGTATTAGCGTACACGATAAAATCAACATCAAATTTGAACTTCTTTGGCAGTAGTTTTGTCTTGCCTAGTTGGCGGTTATTCTTTTCTTCTATATACCAATGACCTGCCGGAGAATCATCTACTAACTCCCTGGCTATCACACCACTTGTCTTCATTCGATCAAGCAACAGCCGCATTTCCTTTTCACTATAGGACTGCGCGAAATCGTGGATATTGACGAGTGAAAATATCTCTTTTTGTTGCAGAATTTCAGTGTTGTATAAGCTGTAAATTCCTTTCTTACCCTCATAAAACCGCACTTTGGGCTTGGTTGGCGAGGCGTTAAGAAGCGCCCTGAACTCCGGCAAATTCTCCTTAAATAAAGCTGTCTGGGTAGTGAGCTGGTCCATAAGCACGGCTGGGTCTACGGCCTGGTAACGGGTAGTACTGCCTCCAGGAATCACTTCAATAAGACCTTTTTCTTGTAACTCATCGAGGATTACGTAGGTGGTTGTCCGCTTAACGCTAGCCTTATAAGCAATCTGACCTACCGGCACTTGTCCAAGCTCTAATGTGGCCAGGTATACGGCGGCCTGTTTTTGTTTTAACCCTATTTGTTCCAGTACTGAACTTAGCTCCATGGATACAGCATATATGAATTGGGGCTAATTGTCAACATTATTGACATCATATTGTGATATGCGTCAATTAGTTATCCACAGGCTAATTTAATGGTTTGTGTTGATATTTATTGAATGTGGGGTGGCCATAATAATTGACATGTAGCGAATATCTGCTATAATGCCGGCAGTTCTTTTAAATTGTAATCACGGCAACTTACAGGAGATTTAAGATGAGTACCAGCGAGCTTAAATTGTTTGTGAAGGCGGATCGTTATGGCTGTGGCGATGATAAGTATTTACTCGTAAAAGATGGTAAAATTTACTATCCATATCCTGAGAATGCTGACGCCGATATCGGAAGAGAGGGAGCTCAAGAACACGTTGAACAAGCTCGTCGTTATGCCGAAGACAGGGTGGCGGGAGCACAAGAGGATCTTCATATCTGTGCCCAAATAGAGGAGATAGTCCGATGCGATAGTAACCCAGCATCTATTGAGGAGTAATGTCAGCTTCTTCTCACAGCACCTATAGGGTGAGGCTCTTGTTAGCCTATGATAATGGTTGGCCGTCAGGCAAACGTGAGTGGGGATCTTGGAGAATGAATACTCCAAGGCGTGACCATAGCCTCTTTAAATCACCTCACCGGTGTGTATTAGCACCAGGGCGAGTATGGATACATCCAAACTCGCCCTTCTTTCCCAGCGTCTGATGGTCAGATGTTGGGAAGAGAAGAAATTCTCATCTTTGTACCTTACAACTTTCCTTGAAGGAGAATGAAATGAGCGATCTGCAAATGGAAATGGTTATGGAGCTTGAAGGTGATCCGGGTGTTGATGTTGTGGTGGTTCGGCAAAGTGACGGCATACTGTACGCGGAGGAAGTGAGTCGCGTCAGTGAAAGCGAAATCATCATTCACAAATCCAGTTTGCAGCTTGAGGCGGATCGAAATTGTAATTGTGCAGGTGCTTGGATAGCACTCCATGCTACTGATGAAGTTTCGGACAGCAATCACAATCACGATCTACTCATGGAATTGTTTCTTCAAGGCTTCCAGGCAGGTCTAAAACATAAGGAGTAGTTCTTTTAACTGGTGTGTATTAGCACTAGGCAAGTATGGATATATCCAAACTCGCCAACCCCAGTTAGTTTTAACTGACTGGGGGCTTTTTTATTTGGGAGAGCTTGATGGGGAATTTTTGTATTTACTACCCATATTACGTAATGTGGAAGTAAACGCAGTTGAAATCGGTAGTGAGGCCACGTGGTATGGTGTAAGGGTGATTGCTTATAAAACAAAAGCTGACGAGGCTGCCTGGCACAAGTTATGCGGAGGTGTATAGAAGCGCCCGTGGAGTGTATAAAGATATTTCCAGGCGTACTAAAAGAAAACCATATGTCAGGTCAGCATATTTTAAGAAAGACAAGATTTTCTTCGATTTCTTCTGGAGACATTTATGTGAGAAGACTCCCCGGGACAGGTTTAGGAGATTAAAATACTTTGCGGCAGCCGTAGAAGTGATTCGATCCTCCCGCAATAAACCAACATCAAAGAGTAATCCAAATAAATCAACTGAAATCTTATATCGCTTTACCGGAAAGACAAAGGGTGGCAGTTTGTTTGTCGTTCAGATAAAGGAAAATAAGCGGAGCGGTAAGGGATATTTTATGTCCTGTTTTTCGTCTAAATAACCAAAAATCCTCCGCCAAAGTGGAGTGTATAAACTCCTGGCCGAGGATGTAGTGCTAGTATGCCTGTGCTTGATGAAAAGTCAATTGGAAGTGGCTTTGAAAATGAAGAAGACTTTGGAAGTTGAACTTCCAAAGTTATAGGAGTAGTGAATTAGGGATAGTTTACTGGTTGATGGCTTTCTGATAGCGCCGTTCTACTTCCGGCCAATTGACTACGTTCCAGAAGGCTTTGATATAGTCGGGGCGTTTGTTTTGATATTTGAGATAATAGGCATGTTCCCAGACGTCGAGGCCGAGGATGGGAATGAATCCGGCCGATAGCGGTGAATCCTGATTAGCGGTGTTTAATACTTTAAGATTATGGTCGGCATCAACGGCCAGCCAGGCCCAGCCGCTGCCGAAGCGGTCTATGGCGGCGGTAGTAAATTGGTCCTGAAATCCGGAAAAATTGTTGAAGTCATGGTCGATGGCGGGGGCTAAATCTCCGGCGGGCTCTCCCCCACTGCCGGGAGCCATAACAGTCCAGAATAAGGAATGATTGGCATGGCCGCCGCCGTGATTTTGAACGGCGGTGCTAATTTCTTCGGGCAGGGCGGAAAGATTGGCCAGCAGGTCATTGACGGGGCGGCCCGCTAATTCGGCGGACTGCTCCTTCAGAGCAGTGTTTAGCTTATCGATATATGCCTGGTGGTGTTTAGTGTGATGAATCTTCATAGTCTCGGCATCTATATACGGCTCGAGAGCAGAATATGAATAAGGCAGGTCGGGTAATGTGAACATGAAATTATTGGTTATAGTTTAATAATCATATTGTAACGGGCTGGTTGAGGTCGGCAAGGAGATTATGGTTGAATTCAACGAGCTTGATATTTAAGGATAGACTGGCCATAATCAGCGAGATTGAACATTGTCAATTTAATAGTATCCTTTTAGTTTGGGGGACTAAATCATGCGATTGCGAGGCATCAGTTTTCGACCTGTTTATTGTGCGGCGGGTACTCAAGGTTTTTTGGGCG
>QIFI01000097.1 GCA_003229735.1 Candidatus Anderseniibacteriota bacterium
AGGGTAAAAATAATATGCTTATAACATCCGCGTAACCCTCATCCCCCGCCCTTCTCCCTATGAATAGGGAGAAGGGAGAGCGCCCTTAACCAGTGGGCGATTACTGAAGCTACAGCAATTTAACAATTTAACAATAGCCCCATAAAATCAAAATCCCGCCCTACCGTGTCTACAAACTACAAACTACCAACTACAAACTAACTAATAAACCTCCACCCTGACCTGGCCCACACTGCCATACATACCAATCGCCGTTTTCGTAGCCACCGTCAAATCCGCCACCCGATTATTATACTTCGCCTGATAAAAACCGCCCGTATCGGTAATTCTTACATCCACCGACAATCCAGTTGCCAGATTGGTCACTTTTGCCCTATACCCCACTAAATGCTTTCTATCTGCTCCAATCGCCATAGTTAAAGCCTCATCATTCAAAGGCTGCCCATTTGCCATAGTCAGATTAGGACTGCATCCCAGGCACCCGGCCCGGCTGTAATAACTGGCCTGGCCCTCTAAAACCACTGGATTAGATCTGGTGGGCACCGGTAAAACTACCAATTTAGGCGCGTAGGCCAGCTTGGCGATTGTCCGCCTCCTATATTTAATAGAAATTTCTGCCTCACCCGCCACCGCGCTAGCCAATCTATTAGAATAATCAGCTTCTCCAATCATCAAAGCATCAGATCCCAGCCTCTTGCCTAGCCTGACCGAAGCCTCCAATTTCCGAGCTGGCGCGTGAGACAAATTAGCCTCAAAAGCCAACGCCGGTTGGGGAATCACCGCGCTGATTATAAACAGCACCGCCACCGCCAAAACCTCTATACTCTTAAATAATTCTTTTGTAGATTTATTTTTGTGTTGGAGATTGTGCTTAATGAGCACTGATAAAGCCATAATTGGCTGTTAAGTGTGAACCTCACCTCTCTCCGGCATCAATAATTCCGTGGGGTTGAGCATTAAAACCCGCCCAACAAAAAAGCCTGACAGAACATATCTATCAGGCGAAACACGGTATCCTAACATAAATCATAATGCATGTCAAGCCACATTTCCGTCCCCCCGTCAACCACATTTTATGGCCCTAATTAGCGAAAAACTTACTTCTAATCTTTGCCTTTTACCTTTTAACCTTTCACACCTTGTCACTTTATGACAAAGTGTGAATACATGTTTACCGGCATAATCACCCACTTGGGTACCATCCAGGATATAACCAAAACCGGATCCAACACCCAATTAAAAATCACCAGCCCTCTGGTCAAAGTCTTAAAGTCCGGCCACAGCGTAGCTGTTAATGGGGCTTGTCTCACCGTCTTGGATCAGGATAGTAATTCCTGGACCCACCATCTCATGGCCGAAACTCTGGCCAGAACTAATCTAGGCCGATTAAATGAAAATGACCAGGTCAATCTCGAAACCGCCGTATCCTTCGGCGATAAAATGAACGGCCACTTCGTTCAAGGTCACATCGACGGCATCTGTGAAGTCACGGACATAACTCCCCAAGGCCAGGACACCATTATTACCTTCAAAGCTCCAGTCCATCTCTTGCCTTATATCGTCGCCAAAGGATCCATAGCCCTGGATGGCGTCAGTCTCACCGTTGTAGATATCAAAGATACAGTTTTTACCGTTTCCATGTTCCCTTATACCCTCAAACACACCATATTTGGCCGGATTAACCAGGGCTACCATTCCAACCTCGAAGTTGATATCATTGGACGATATGTCGAACGATTACTATCTCTTAGGCCGAGTAATTAAAGGTGACGGCCGCGGCCGATCCCTCGGCTTTGCCACCGCCAACCTGGAATTGGATAACAAATCTATTCCTCCTCCCCTCGGCATATACGCCTGTTGGGCAACTATCCTTTCCGGCCAGCATTTCAAGGCCACTCTTCATTTTGGCCCTCGGCCCACCTTCCCGGGCAGTACCCCCAGCATCGAAGTCCACCTCATCAATTACCGGGGACCGGATATTTACGGTCAGACCCTCACTTGTGAAGGCTTAATTAAAATCCGGGCCATTTTTAAATTCAACTCCCCTGAAGACCTGAAAGAAATCATCCAGGATGATATAGAGATGGCTCTAAAAGAACTCGTTAAACCATGAATAAGCCTAAAATAACCATTATCGCCGCCGCCTACCATCAGCCGCTTACCGACCAGATGATTGCCGCCGCTACTGATGAAATCCACCAGCAGGGAGCCAGCTTAATCAGCACCATCAAAGTTCCCGGCTGTTTCGAAATCCCTCTAATCGCCCAAAACCTCCTGGCCAAACAGCAGACTGATGCCATAATTGCTCTCGGTTACCTGGAAAAAGGCGCCACTCTTCATGGTGAGGTCATCGGTCACTCCGTATATAAATCTCTTATCGACCTCCAGCTTAAATATAATATTCCCATCGGCCTGGGGATTATCGGCCCCGGCGCCACTAAAGACCAGGCCGAAGCCAGAAAAACCCAAGCCGCCCGCTCCGCCGTCAAAGCCGTCATCCAAACCCTCAACATTCTCAACCAGTAGAGGGGGTGGAAAGTGTCCCCTCTCCCCGATGGGGAGAGGGCGGGGGGTGAGGGGCGCAAGGCAAGAAGTTCTCTCCCCCTCCTTTTGAGGGGGAGCCAGAGGGGGTGGGAGATAAAATCAAAGTACCTGACACCTTCATTGCGGATTCTCGTAACGCGCTCCCTTCTCCCCTTCGGGGAGAAGGCCAGGATGAGGGGCGCGCCGCTACGCCATTAGTCATTAAAAATTAAGTCAGTAGAAATTCATTAGAAATTAGAAATTAAAAAATAGAAATTGTTTTTTTCCATGCTATACTAAAACCACTATGTTAAAATCCTTCTATATTTTACTGATATCATCCGCCGTCCTGATCACCGCCGCGCCAGCCCTTGCCCACTCCGACGACACCGAAGTTAATGTCTCCGACACCATCACCGCCGACTCGGCCGTCACCGCCGCCACTGACATCGAAGTCACCGTTGATAACTCCGACGCAGACATAGACGCAGATATAGATATAGACACAAGTATAGACATAGACGAAGACATTTCCGATGCCGACCTCACCGTTGATCTGGAAGCCGAAGCCCTGCCCACCACCAACCGTTTCCGCTTCTGGTGGGAAGGAGCCCGCGATAATGTCATCAGCATATTCACCTTTAACGCCCAAAAGAAAGCCGCTCAATTTCAGCTCCGCCTGCATCGGCTGGACCGCAAAGCGGCCGCCTGTGCCGAGATCGGCGATGAAGAATGCCTGGCTAAAATTGACCGGCGCACTAAAGATCTGCAGGAAAGAACCGAAAAATATATTGCCAAACGTGCCGAACTAAGAGAACAATCACAAGCCAGATTCAAAGAATGGCGTGAACGTCGGGCCGATAGACGACAAGAATTCAAAGCCCGGGCCGCCGAACGGCAGACCAAACGCCAACAGCTCATCAAAGACCGCCGGGCCAATCGGAAAGATGCCCTCCAAAACCGCCGTCAGCGTCGCCGGGCCATCAGGGATGACAGACAACAGCTCCGTCAGGACCGCCGCGATGATCTTAAAGACACCCGCCGGGACAAAATCAATAACCGCCAGGATTTAAGACAAGACCAGGCCGTCAAACGACAAGATGCGCGGGAAGGTCGAGCTGAAAAGCGCCAGGATCTTCGCGAACAACGATCCGATAAGCGCCAGGATCTCCAGGATAAACGTCAGCAAAACCGTGATCGGCTCATTGAGCTTCGCAGTCAAAACCTCAAAAATCAACTCGACGACACCCGAGACAAAATCAAAACCCGCGAATTAAAGAACTCCGAATTAAACACCATCGAATCCCCCTAGAAAATCAAAAACGTAGTCGGATATCCCCTCGCCTCTCCAGGGGAACCTCGACCAGCAGGCGCCCCACACTCTCCATATTAGCGCTAATACGGAGAGTGTGATATACTTAATTCATGCTAATTAAGAGAGACATAGAACAAGAAGTTATCCAGCGGCTTCAGGACTATTCTAATGCCATCATTATTTATGGCGCCCGCCAGGTAGGAAAAACAACCCTTTGCCAACAGGTTTTAAGTAAAATTAACGGTAAAATACTAACTATAAATGCCGATGAACAGCGTTATATAGACGTATTATCCAGTCGCGATAGTCGCATCCTGCTTGAGTTGATTGAAGGTTATGATGTGCTGTTCATTGACGAAGCTCAAAGAGTGCCGGATATTGGCATTAATCTTAAAATCATTATTGACGCCAAACCCGATACAAAAATTCTAGTTACCGGATCATCTTCTTTCGAGTTGGTAAATATGGTGGCAGAGCCTTTGACCGGCCGCGCTTGGGTGTATGAATTGTATCCGATCGCGTATACAGAATTGAGCACCGCATGGAATAACTATGAACTCAAAGAACAACTATCTGAAAGATTAAGGTGGGGTGCTTATCCCGAGATTTTTTCCTTAAAAGGAGAGCAGGCTAAAAAAGATTATCTTCGAGGGCTAATGTCTAATTATCTGTATAAAGACATTCTAACCCTGGGCGGAATAAAAAATCCTGATAAAATTCATAAATTATTAAAACTTATCGCCTTTCAAATCGGGTCGGAAGTATCTTTAAGCGAGTTAGGCAGTCAATTAGATATGAGCAAAGAAACAGTCGGCCGATATTTAGACATCCTGGCCAAATCATTTGTTATTTTCAAATTAACCGGATTCAGTCGAAACTTGCGTAAAGAGGTCACCAAGATGAACAAGTACTATTTTTACGATCTGGGAGTTCGTAACGCGGTCATTGATAACCTGCACAGTATCAATCACCGCCATGATCAAGGACAACTGTGGGAGAATTTTCTCATCAACGAACGCCTAAAACGCAACGCCTATCGCAAAGAAAATGTCACCCCTTATTTCTGGCGTGTCTATACTGGAGCTGAAATTGATTATATTGAAGAGGGGGGAAATTATTTACGGGGATACGAATTCAAATGGCATAAAGGCCAGGCTCGAGAACCTCAAGCCTGGAAAGATACCTACCCGGAAGCTGATTGGCAGCTAATTAATAATGAGAACTGGCTAGAGTTTATAACCTGATCTCCTACCTTAGGAGAAGGCCAGGATGAGGGGAGCAGTCGCCGCGCCAGTGGTCATTGGGATTTGAGTGGTCATTGGGAATTGGAAATTGGTCATTATCCGTAACCCGCGCTCCCCTCTCCCCGATGGGGAGAGGGCGGGGGTGAGGGGTATAAGGTGAGAGTTTTCTCCCCCTCTTAACGAGGGGGAGCGAGAGGGGGTGAGCCGCGTTCGCGCTCCCTTCTCCCCCCGGGGAGAAGGCCAGGATGAGGGGCGCGCCGCTGTCGTAACTTTTAACTTTTAACCTGCATTTTTACCTTTTGCCCTTTGCTTTCTAACTTTTACATCGTATTAGCGTCATTCGCATGCGATTAGTGGATTAACATCGCCGTACAAACTACTCACTACCAACTACAAACTAAATCACAAACTACTCACTAAATTAAACCACCA
>QIFI01000034.1 GCA_003229735.1 Candidatus Anderseniibacteriota bacterium
AGATGAATTGCCGGTGATATTGCCGGAAGTGGAAGCGTATGAACCAACTGGTACCGGGGAGTCGCCACTAGCTGGAATTGAAGAGTGGGTGAAGGTGGAGTGTCCAGCTTGTGGAGAGGAGGCGAAGCGGGAAACTAACACTATGCCGCAATGGGCAGGATCCAGCTGGTATTATCTGAGATATATTGATCCAAAGAATGAGAAAGTTATGGTTGATAAAGATAAAGAAAAAAGGTGGATGCCGGTGAATATGTATGTGGGGGGAGCGGAACATGCCACCAGACATTTGATTTATGCTCGTTTTTGGCACAAGTTTTTATTTGATCAGGGGCAAGTGAGTACCAGCGAACCGTTTGCCAGACTACAGAATGTGGGGTTGATTGCCGGAGAAGATGGACGAAAGATGAGTAAAAGGTGGGGAAATGCAGTGAATCCGGATGAGGTGATCGCGGAATATGGAGCGGATACTTTGCGGGTGTATGAGATGTTTATGGGGCCATTTAATGCCGGAGTTGATTGGAGCACTGGTAGTATTGGAGGGGCGAACCGGTTTTTGAATCGAGTGTGGAGGATGCAGTTGAAAGTTGATAATTCAAAATCGACAGTTGATGACAATCTGAACTTATTAGTGCAGAAAATGATTAAGCGGGTAACTGAAGGAGTGGAGCAGTTTAAGTTTAATACGGCCATCGCGGCTTTAATGGAATTGCTTAATGAACTGGAGAAACTGGAAAGAGCGGCGCCGGAGGTAATAAAAACATATGTACTATTGTTGTCTGTGTTCGCGCCGCATGTGGCCGAGGAGATGTGGAGCAATTTGGGGGGCGAAGGGTTGGCAATGCAGGCCGCCTGGCCGAAATATAATGAGAAATTGTTGAAGGCGGCTACCGTGACAATACCGGTGCAGATAAATGGCCGGGTGAGAGGAGAAATTACAGTTAATCCTGACGTTAAGCAAGAAGCAGTGGAGGAATTGGCCCGTGATATTGAGAACGTGAATAGATATCTGGTTAAGGGGAACGTGCGGAAAGTAATATATGTGCCAAGTCGAATGATCAATTTTGTGGTTAAGAGGTAGGCGCGATAACCAACTTTACACACCAGGTGTGTAAAGTTGGTTCGGGACGATGATTGGTTGGATGAACGTGCTATAATAAAGATATGCGAATATGCGGCAGGGAGTAAAATTACCGGTTCATAGAGGAGGGCAGGCAGTACTAAAGGTGCAAATCAGGCGATCGGTGTGGCCGGGAGTTTTGTGGGCGATGCGCTGGCTGGCGATTATGGTTTTGGTGGGGGCGGTAGGATATGGCGGTGTGAAGTGGCTGGCAGATAAGCCCAGGGCATCAGCTTTAGAGTACACGGTAAATACCATGGCGGAATTGACTACGGCGATAGGAGTGCAGGGGATGGCAGTTGGAGATACGGAAAATGATGATGATCTGGATGTGGTGACAGCTGGACTGGACGGCATAAAAGTATATATAATAATGGCGGAAAAACTTTTACCAGTAAGCTGGTTGATGATAGAAATGGTGAGAGAGCGCAGATAATAGATTTGGATAAGGATGGTTTGAAAGATTTGCTGGTGACGGTTCGGGATGAATCTCCCAGTGTGTATTGGTATCGAAATGAGGGTGATAATGAATTTACAGGCACAGCGTTGGGGACGGGAACAGATGGCAAGGCATTCGCGGGAGACATAAATGGTGATGGTTATGTGGATATCGCTACGGCGGTGACGCAAGGAGGCGAGGTGACTATGCAACGCTGGCTTAATGATGGGGCGGGATTATTTACGTCGGTGACGCTGGCTACCAATACGGGGGTGAAGTCGATATATATTGATGACGTGAACGGTAATGGGTATCAGGATATAGTGACGGCCGGGACAGCGGGGCTGCAAAGATGGGATACTGATGATGGATATACCTGGAATCGAGTGGATATTGATGACGCTAATTCTAAGCAGGATTTTGTGACGTCGGCGGACGTGAACCAGGATGGAAAAATGGATTTGGTGGTGGGGGAAACTGATGGCGATAATCTGGTGTATTATCGGAACCAGGATGGCACCACCTGGCAGAGAATTGTGATTACCGGCGCCGCGGACGCGAAAACAGTGGTGGTTAAAGATTTAGATGAAGATGGAGATGAGGATTTTATAGTGGCCGACCAGGATGGGAATAGAATCAGATGGTATAGTCAGACGGGAGTGGATGAATTTTCGGCGTCGGATTTAGTGACAGGTCTGCAATCAGTTTACGGAGTGCTGGTGGCTGATCTGGATGGGGATAATGATTTTGATTACGCGGCGGGGGATCTTAAACGGGGAGCAGTGTATTGGTATGAGAGAGTGTCGGCTAAGCCGGTGGCTACGGCCCCGAGCAGCGGAGCGCAAAGTTCTTTGGGGTCAGGGGAGGTAAGTTTTACAACATCTATATCAGACGAGGACAAAGATGAGACGAAGATTAGAGTTCAATATTCCTTGGATGGCAGTAATTGGTACAAGCCGTGGATTACCAAGGCGGTGGTGACGGACGGGAAGGCTAATTTGAAAAATAGTGATGGATATCAGGTAGGGACGACTAACGGGATTGATACTGACGACTATGATCTGATAACAGTGACCATGAAATGGGATACCAAGTCGATTGAAAATACCGGAGGACCAATCGTGGATCACCAAAGTAACGTGAAGCTAAGAGTTATTCCTCGGGATGGAGTGGGGAATGGGAAGGCGGCTATTAGCGAGACATTTGAAATTGATAACGCGGCGCCCAAAGTGGGGGCGATATCGGTGATTAATTCAACTGATAGTGAGATGGTATTAGAGTGGCCGGTAGCCATGGATGGGAGCGCGGTTACTTATAAGGTGTATTATGGGAAAAGCGCTACGGCGGTAATTAATCAGACTTCGGAAGTATGGACCAGTGATGATGATACGAGTTTGGGAACGAGCGAGGCAGATGGAACAACTATCGGGGGCTTGCTAGCAGGGACAGAATATACATTTAAATTGGCAGTGGCTGATGTTAAAGGGAATAGCGCGGTCAGCAAGATTGCAAAAGGGGCGACTACCGGGGAGGTGCCGGGGCCGTCTCCGACAACGACGCCGATAGACAGCGGCATAGTTAGCGTGACGCCGCCGCCGGCGTCTAGTTCACCAACGCCGACTGGTGGAGGAGAGGAACCGACAGCGGAGCCTCTGCCATCCAGTATATTTTTCTCGCCGACACCGACGGCCGGATCAGGAGAAGAGAATGACCCGATAGCGGACGCGGGAGAGGATCAAACAGTAAATGCGGGGGCGCTGGTGATTTTGAACGGAACCGGATCTGCTGATCCGGATGGTGATGTATTGTTATATGAGTGGAGGCAAGTGGCCGGCGCGACCGTGAATTTGGAGGGGGCAGATACGGCTACTCCGTCGTTTACAGTTGAGGCGGAGGATGAATCGTATGTATTTCAATTAACGACCACTGACAGGACTGATAGGGCAGATACTGACGCGGTGACTATCGGAGTCAGGCCATCAGCAGTAGGTGGAGAAATTGGAACTGATACCGGGGATGATCAAGCGGCCGAGGGGCAGATGCCGGCTATAGCCAGATATGTACTGGTGCCGATTGATTGGCTGGTATTAGCGATAGCGGCAGTGATGACCCTGGTTCTGGCGGTGGAACGGATATGGCGGAGGTTGACATCAGGGCGGGTAATAACGCCGGCGGCCGGAGGTGAGATGAGAAAAGATAAACATCGGGGAAGATTGGTGCATCATGTGACCGGCAAACCGGTATTGGGAGCAATGATTAAACTGTTTGATACCAGGGGAAACTTATTGGCCAAAGAAAGGGCTGACAGAAAAGGAGAATTTGCTTTGGGCGTGCCGCCTGGGGAGTATACTATCGTGGTCAAGCTGAAGGGATTTGATTTTGGGTCGGCGGCAGTGCCTTGGCCGGTGGATCCGGGGACGATAGTCTATACTGGAGGATCATTGTCGTTTACGGAAGACACACCTAAGGTGGCCGTGATAATTCCGATGAAGCCAACTGGAGCAAGGGTGACATCTTCTTACGCGCAAATTTTACAGGTGTGGCAGTTTTGGCAGCAGCGTACACATCAATTAGTCTGGCCGCTGATTATATTAGGCGCGGCATTAAATACCTGGTTATTATTTTGGATACCGGGGGGGCAATTCCTGGCGATTGAACTGCTTTATGTGGGAGTGGTGTTAGTGAAGATATTACTTGAGGTGAAGAGCCGGCCATCATATGGACTGGTGCGGGATGTGGTGACCCATGTGCCGATTGATTTGGCAGTGGTGAGATTATATGAGCATGGGACGAATAAGCTGGTGATGACTCGGGTAAGTAATACGCAGGGTAAGTTTTTTGGTTTGCCGCCTTCAGGTACATATACCGTGACAGTATCCAGGCTGGGATACGCGGCCTTTATTAAACAGCGAGTGGAGATTACTTCGAAACGTGATGCCATGGTACAGCTCAAAGTAGACATGATGCCAGTATCACCGGTGTTGACGGCATAAGTAAGCCACCACCTAAAATACCGGAGTTGATGGATTTGCCGGAGGTAGTTATGATGGCGGTATGCAAGCGGTAGTATTAGTGGCGGGAAAGGGGACCCGGATGGCCAAAGATTATGATGGGCCTAAACATTTATTGCCGATAGCGGGAAAGCCTTTGATAGAGCACGCCCTGGACCAATTGCCGGATGAAATTGGGGAATTGATTTTTGTGGTAGGCGGACCTCATGAGCAGGCGATCCGAGATTATTTTAGGGATAATGAATATAGCGGGAAGCCGATAACGTTTGTGGTGCAGGAAGAGCAATTGGGGCTGGCTCATGCTTTTAAGTCAGCTAAGAATTTGATCAAGGGCAGATGGCTGGGAATGGTGGGGGATGATGTTTTTGGGCCGAGGGGAATGCAGGAATTGGTGAAGCATGATCTAGCAGTGCTGGCTTCGAGAGTGGAGCATCCGGAAACATTTGGAGTGTTGGTGGCGGATAATGATGGATATTTGGTAAGAGCGATGGAAAAGCCGCCGGAGTTTGTATCGGATTTAGTGTGGAATGGGGCGATGGTGATGGATGAACGTTTTTTAGAGCTGGATGTGCCGCCGTCTGATAGAGGAGAGTATGAGACACCGGATGTGTGGATGAAATTAATTGAAGAAGATGACGCCAAGATCAGGGTGGTGGAAGCAGACTTCTGGTTACCGATAAATGATAAGGAGCAGTTGGAGGAGGCGGAGAAGGTCTTGACAAAATAGTTAGCAGGTGCTATACTGTAAATGGAGAGTAGTGTCCCAAAAAACGGGGCATTTTTTGTGGCCGTAATTGTCGACCAAAACTGCTTTTAGAGGCGGTTTTTTGTTATGTCCGGTATTTTGCTTATCCTCTGCCTACTGAATGATACACAAATCCCAGTTTCTCTCCCGCACCAGAGCCGAGCTCGGTGCAGGACTTCGCCTCACTCACGTGAGCTTGATAGATCTATCCTCTGCCTACTGAATGATACACAAATCCCAGTTTCTCTCCCGCACCAGAGCCGAGCTCGGTGCAGGACTTCGCCTCACTCACGTGAG
>QIFI01000050.1 GCA_003229735.1 Candidatus Anderseniibacteriota bacterium
AATATATAAGTATTTATTATCAGAATCATGCGGCGCCACCATTACTGGATCATTCGCGCCTCCAAACTTCACCTCACATTTATCGCCAATCACCTGCGCCACCCCTTCCAGTAAATAGCTAATATTATACAGCGCTTCCATATTTTCCCCCGATCCATCATATTCAACCTCCACCCGTCCCTGCCCGGTATCCCCCCCCTCCACCCTTAGCACTACTCGCCCTTTGCCGGGTTGCACTTCCGCTCTCACTCTCCGTGTATCTCTGGGAATAAACACGCTTAATACTTTTAATGCCCTAAGCAACTCTGCCTTATTAATCACTCCTTCCGCCACAAACGACACCGGGATTATTTGCTGGTATTCAGGATAATTGCCATCCACTAGTCGAGACGACAAATCCACTCCATCACCCTTTAGTGCCACGTAGCTCTTATGATGCAATAATGACATCTGATCACTACTGCCAAACAGCCTGACCACCTCCTGCGCCGTGCCCACCGGCAGTAAAATCGAAAAATCTTCACCGCCACTATACGGCAGTATCTGCTCTGCCAGCCTAAAACTATCCGTAGCCGCCAGCCTCAACTCATCACCTGCTCCCTTTATATAAATACTGTACAGCTCCGGCCTGGTCTCATCCCGCGCCGCCGCGAACATGGTGCGCGACAAAGCCTGACAAAATAATCGTCCATTAAAATTTATCGGTTCAACA
Source organism: Candidatus Anderseniibacteriota bacterium (assembly GCA_003229735.1). Taxonomy (GTDB): domain Bacteria; phylum Patescibacteriota; class Andersenbacteria; order UBA10190; family UBA10190; genus SZUA-179. The sequence goes on from QIFI01000050.1 coordinate 713, forward strand.
TCTTCCGGCACCGGTAAAAATGGAAAATCATCCGCTTCCACGGTTGGGAATTCCGCCCTAAACCCATCAGTGCTGACTATCAGGCGTTTTTTACGCGATTCCAGCTCAATTGGATTAGCATCCGGCAATTGCTGCACGTACTCCAATAGTTGCCTGGCCGCCACCGCCAGGCTCCCCTCTTTCTCGGCTTTCCCCGCCGCCACTATATGAGCCCCCACCTCCAGATCAGTTCCCGTCATGTGCAGCACCCCATTTTTCACTTCCAACAAAACATTTTGCAGAATTGGTAACTGTGGATTTCTTCCAGCTAACGGACTAACCGCCGTCAGGCCCCTTAATAATTTTTTGTGCGTGCTGATAAATTTCATAAAAGATGGTTTAAAACCTCGTTATATTAAACACCTATAACTATTAGTATTATTAATTAGTAGTAGTAGTAATAGGGTTGAAAGATTTCGGGGATATCAGTCTTTTTGAGCTTTGTAGAACCTTAAATTCAGTGGAAAAAAAGTGCATAAAGTCATGGATACTCGCGTATAACAAGTGGGTAACATTGTATTTATGTTGATAAGTAATTTGGTGGGTATATACATATCCACACCAGGAACTGCATTTGTGCCCAGTGACCAGCAGTTTATCAATAGCTTTTCCCCTTCTTTTCCTCATTGAATTAGCTTAAGCATATAATCGTTCGCGAATAAAAGTTAATTCCTGTAACAGCTCTTCATCGTGCTCTAAAAGTTTGTCGATTTTTTCACACGCGTGCATAGCAGTGGTATGATCTCTGCCCCCAAAATAATCACCAATAGTGGGAAAGGAGATATTGTTTTCTTTACGCAGTAGATACATGGCGACCTGACGCGGTTTGACAATTTCTTTTTTGCGCGATTTACCCCTTAAGGCATCTGACGGGATACTATAATAAGAGCTGACGATTTCAATTACACTTTTAGAATCAATAGTTTTTTGTTTAGACTGCTCCATAACACTCTTCAGTACTTTCTTGGTAAAGTCTAAAGTGCCTCTTTTATTGGTTAGCTCACAATGAGCCACTACTTTATTTAGCGCTCCTTCTAACTCCCGCACATTTTTTTGCACATTTTTAGCTATATATGCCAAGGATTCATCTTCAATCAATTCCTTCTTCTTGCCCAGTTTTTCCGAGATAATAGCCAGCCTGGTTTCATAATCAGGCTGCTGGATATCAGCCGTCATGCCTCCTGCCAATCTCGATTTTAACCTCTCTTCAAATGTTGGTATGGCTCGAGGTGGTCTATCACTACTTAGAATCACCGGCCTGCCTTGTCCCTGCAAAGAATTAAAAGTATGGAAAAGTTCTTCTTGAGTCTTTACTTTACCGGCCATAAACTGCACATCATCAATAATCAACATATCCACATCCCGATAAATATGCTTAAATTTCTGGGTGCTTCTATCTCTAATAGATTGTACAAAATCATTTATAAATTTTTCCGATGATACATATAATACCCGGGCCGCCGGGTTCTTGCTCAAAATAGTATTGCCTACGGCTTGCAGTAGATGGGTCTTTCCCAGGCCCACGCCCCCATAAATAAATAATGGATTATATATCTCGCCCGGCTTTTCAGCCACCGCTCGGCAGGCCGCGTGGGCAATTTCATTACTGGGCCCCACTACATATGTATCAAAAGCATATTTAGGATTAAGGGTTTTGTTAACCTCTGGCCTCCTGGCTTCCCGAGCACGCGTCATCGGCTCTACCGGCTTAACTTCAGCCGCCGGCCGAACCGCTTTTTTAGCCGTTACTCTCAAATTTCTTTTTATCGGGCGCGGCAGATTTTGGGCTGACTCAATCGCGAATTCAATTTGTTTCACTTGACCATCCAGCCCTTGCAGGATTTCCAATATCGAACCGCGATACTTTTTTGACAGCCACTCATACGTAAACGCGGATGGAGTCTCGATTACTATCACGTCTTCAAGCCTCTCTCGAATCCTGGTCGACGTAAACCAGGTCAGATAATTTCCCTTGCTGACCTTTAACTCAATTTGACCCAATGCGGCCTGCCACAACTGATCATTATTCATACCGCCAACCTCTCCTTAAAAAATTAAATCTAGTGTCTTTTTTACTCATATAAATATCACCAATTAGAATAACATGGTTTTCCACAGAGATGTAAAGTAAATTATATGAGTAGTGGTGGAATACATGTGGAAAAGCAGTGCGTAAGCCCGCAATCTCTAAACCGCACAAAACTAAATCATCCAAAATTTGTCTATGTTCGGCCCGTTATATTAAATCTATTTAAAAAAGAAGCACACATCAGCTTTCCCGCGTTTTCCACAGAAGCACCACAACGATTTACCAGTTACCAGTTACCAGTTACTGATTACCAGTTACCAGTTACTGATTGCTAACTCAACTTTGACATCACGGCCAAAAAATAGTAAGATCACCAAGTCTTAATTACCTTTACCGTCAATAGTTTATGCCTACTAGAACATATCATCCATCAAATAGAAAACGCTCCCGTAAATTAGGTTTTTTAACTGCCAAAAAAAGACATAAAAGATCACGGGTTGTAGCCTCCAGGAGAAAAAAGGGGCGTCATCGCCTAACGCCAACCTCTTAATTAATACCCCTTCCCTACCCCCATAGGCTGTGTGACTTTAAGCAGATATATGCTGCCCCCAGAAAATCGGATTACAAAAAATACTGATATATCAGCCATTAAAAAAAATGGGCAAAAAATCAACACCCGCCATATTATAATTTATTATCTGCCTGGCAAAAGCCCTCTGCCCAGGTTCGCTTTTGTTGTTGGTAAACACGTCCACAAATCTGCCGTAGCCAGGCACCGGTATCAAAGATGGATGAGAAATATAGCTAAATCCATCATCCCGCGCTTAAGCCAACCTTTTAATATGGTGTGGGTGGCCCGGCCCAGTATTAATCAAACCTTGCGGCAACAGCAAATTTTTAATGATGTTGAAGCTGGGCTAAAACACCGCCAACTAATTAGCCGCTTGCCACCGGCCTCATAATCCGTACGCTTTATATAATGTCTTCCGTGACTAGGTTTTTACTTATTCAACTTATAGTTTGGTACCAGCGCACACTATCGCCCGACCACGGCCTCTTTAAGGCTTTTTTCCCGATGGGCGTCTGCCGTTTTGGCCCCACTTGCTCACAATACGCCAAAACCTCCATCGCTCGGCACGGCTGGTCTGGCATTTATCTAATCATCAGGCGCCTTAGTCGATGCCACCCGTTTCATGCCGGAGGGCTCGACCCGGTACCGCTGAAAAATAATAATTAACCGCTATGAACCCGATTATTTTAGTTTACAATGAGGCCCTGTTCCGCCCCCTGTTCAATCTGCTGGTCGGTATCACCAACATACTGCCCGGCCATGGCGTGGGCCTAAGTATCATTATTGTCACCATTTTAGTTCGCCTGATTCTTTTTCCCCTGGCTCTGCATCAAGCCCGGCAAATGCAGTCCAACCAAAGTAAAATGGGTGAATTAAAAAAAGAATTAGCCAAAATCAACCATCAGCATAAAGACGACAAGGCTAAGAAAGCCGAGGCCACCATGAAGCTCTATAAAGAAGCCGGCGTTAATCCGGCCAGTGGGTGTTTGCCGTTAATTATTCAACTGCCTATTCTCATCGCCTTGTACCGGGTGTTTTTAATCGGGCTGGGCAGTGACACCTGGCAGTATCTTTATTCATTTGTAGGTCGCCCCGAAGTTCAGCAAATGGCTTTTTTAGGTATTGATCTATCCCGAACGTCTTTACTGTTGGCCGTCATCGCCGGGGCCGGTCAGTTTGTGCTGATGAAAATGTCCACTTTAGGTACCCCCGCCCAGCCATCCGCTAACGATGACACCGCCCAAATGATGTCATCAATGCAAAAAAACATGGCTTATATTTTTCCGGCCATGACCATCTTTATCTCCTTGCAATTACCGGCCGCTCTGGCACTCTACTGGGTAGCTTCCACTTTTTTTGGTATAGTTCAGCAATATTCATTTAAAAAATATCTTAACGTTTCATCAAGTACTCCCATATGATTGCCCCCCCCGCCAATTTAGACTTGGCTATTAATAATGAGTCCATCGCCCTTATCGAGGAGCATATTCGTCACCTTCTGCAAGCCATGAACTTTAGCGAAGCCAAGGTGTCTTGTGCCTGCCGCGCCGGGAAAAATGAGGTCGATAAACCCTATCTTCATGTCGCCATCGATGCCCGCGCTTCCGGCCGCTTGCTTATTGGTGTCCGCGGCAGCCATCTTAATGCCTTTCAACACATTGTCCGCGCTACCCTGCGGCGCCATCTTGATCAGCCCATCCGCATCGTAGTTGATATAAATGGTTATGTCGCCGCCCGGGAGCGCACCTTGCTTCATCTGGCTGAAGCGGCCGCGCGCCAGGCCGGCCGCACCGGACAGGCTGTTACCCTGCCTCCTATGATCGCCTCCGAACGTCATACCGTGCACACTATTTTGTCTTCTCGCCAGGATATAAACACCTCCAGTTTAGGCCAGGAGCCCAATCGCCGGGTGGTGGTCAGTCCCATTTTTATTTAACGGGCTTTAGTGGTGGCTCTAAGAGCCCGTTAAATAACCCATTGTCGTAACGAAATTTTCATGGCCTGAGATCAAAAATTTGTAAAATGAGAAGAAGTAATACTATTACT
>QIFI01000048.1 GCA_003229735.1 Candidatus Anderseniibacteriota bacterium
AAATTTGCCGCCGCCAGACCAATCACATACGCCCCGCTAATGCCAAAAATCACTCCCAAAACCCCACCTACCACCCCGATAATCCCGGATTCAACTAAAAATAACATCATAATCTCATCCGCCGACGCGCCAATAGCTTTCATTACGCCAATTTGTCTGGTCCTCTCCAGCACCGAAGTATACATAGTATTCATAATCCCCACTGCCCCCACCAATAATGATATTAACGCCACCACTACCAGCACCAATTCTATCACCGACAGCACATTTCCCACTAACCGATCCGCTTTGTCAGGCGTGATCACGGAAAAATCCCGGACCGACTCTTGTTGAGACAGTCGCCATTCAATATGCCGGGCCACCAGATCAATATTGGCCTCCGGACTCACCGTCACGAAAGCCGAACTGGCCTTACCTCGCGCTCCGGTCAAATCCCTGAATATCTCCAGCGATATATAAACAATATTATCGCTCATCTGTTCTCCCACCTCTGACACCATTCCCACCACTTTCATTCTCCGGCCCTTGATTATGATATCGTCACCCAATGTCAGTTTTCGGTCAAATAAATTATTTCCGGCCTGATAGCCTAAAACTACTTCATGAACTCGATCATCACGCGGCCACCGGCCCTTCTCCAGCTTTATTCCTTGGGATTTTTCATAAGTCTTGATGGTTTCCTCCCAAGGCGACGCGTGAACCATTGACGCCTTTTTTTCTCCTCGATATTCCATATTAAACAAGGCTATTTCCATCGGCGCCACAAACTCTACCCCTTCAATATCCTCCAATTGCATCAAATCCCGCTCCTCAAATTTCTGTCCTCCCAAAAAACCCAACAGCGGATTTGTTTCCTTACCCGGATATATCTGGATTAATTCTGACCCAAACATTTGCAATGTTTGACTAACCGCTCCCTTTATACCACTGCTCAAAGATAAAATTACTACCACCAGCATCACGCCAATCACCACTCCCAGCACTGTCAGCCAACTTCGCGTCGGCCGATATCTCATTCCTTTTAACGTCAGGATAAAAAACTGCCCTACCATACTTTATATATTATTCCGCGTATACGGATTTATGCGCCCGATGGTCAGGCAGCAAGGCTCCATCTTTCAAAGCAATCACCTGATCCGCCTGTTCGGCAATATCCACATCATGCGTCACCACCACCAAAGTTTTACCCTGATCTTTATTTAAATCTATCAACATTTTTAACACCCGGTCACCGGTTTTCGAATCCAGGTTGCCGGTTGGCTCGTCCCCCAGAATAACCTGCGGATCATTTACCAGTGACCTCAATAATGCCACCCGCTGCTGTTCGCCGCCGGACATTTCAGTTGGCCGATGCTTCATGCGTTCTGTTAAACCCGCGTCGGCAAAACTTTTTTTTACTTTTTCGGTCACTTTCTTTCCGCTAAATATCAAGGGTAAGGTTACATTCTCATAGGCCGTCAGCCACGATAACAAATTATACTGCTGAAAAACAAATCCAAATTCTCCAGATCTCCGGCTGGCTCTTGTTTTCTCGCTCCATGATTCCACATCCTGGCCCCGCCAAAAAATTTTTCCTTTACTTGGTCTATCCAATAATCCCATCATATTTAAAGCCGTGCTTTTGCCCGACCCGCTGGCCCCAATAATAGCTACGAAATCACCGGCCCAGATATTAAGATCTAGCCCCCTAAGCACCTCCGTTTTAGCCTTTCCCATCATAAAAATCTTCCATATTCCCCTCATCCTTATTAGCGGCTCCCCCGCGAACCTGTCCGGTAAATCCGCGAACCGCTTCTGGCACGACTCACTGCAAAAATGCTTCTCCTCTCCCCCTTGTTTCGTCTTCACTTGACCCGACAACTTTGTCACGTTCATCCCGCACACCGGATCATACTTATTCTCCATATAAACCGCTTAATCAGCCAATATGCCCACTACCTGACCGGCCGCCAACCCCTCTAACACTTCGATAAACTCTCCGTCTGATGCTCCGGTTACAATATCTGTTTCCCTGACCTCCTCATCCTCCACCACTAACACATATTCCCGGCCGGCATTTTTTTCTACATAGAACTCGGGAATTTTTAGCACCCCGGCCCAGGTTTTAATTTTTATCACCAAATCAGCACTCATCCCGGACCGCATCAACTCCTGCCATTCATCATCCCCGAAATTCAAGGCAATTTTTACCTGATAAAATTTATCGCCATCTTCCTCCCGGCTCCGAGGTTCAACTTCCGCCACTTGCCCGCCCCACTTGCCCTCCGGCAATGCCTCCAGCTTCATATTTACCTCGCTCCCCACTTTAATCCGGCTGATTTCCAACTCCGATACTTCGGCCTCGGCGATCAGAACTTCACTCATAATCACCACCACGCTCTGCCCTAAACTCACCACTTCACCCTCCCGCGCATCCACTTTAGTTACTGTTCCCCCCACCGGAGCTCGTAAAACTGATTTATCTATTTTATCTTTTGCCTGCAACATGTCTGCCCGATTATACGCCACGGTCCCGCTGGCTAATTGATCGCCCTCTTTAAGCCCGGTCAGATTAGCCGTGGACAACGACTGCCGGGCGTTTTCCTCCGCCTGGTCAGCCTGCCTCTGCGCTAAAGCATAGGCATCTTGGGCCTCCCGATAACTATTCTCTGCCGCCACCAAAGTCTGTTTAGCCTGATCATAAGTAATATCACCCTCAATATAATTCACCGACACTCCTTGCCAATATAATCTGGTCTCTTCCAGATACTGCTTGGCATCCAGCACTTTCCCTCGAGCCTGATTTTTCTTGCTGGCATTAACTGCCAGCACACTTTTCAAATCCTTTTCCGCCGCCGTCTTATCCAGTCGCGCCTGCTCACGACCCGTCTCATAAACAGCTCTTTTCTTTAAGCTATCGTAAGTCGCGAATACCGTATCTAACCTGGCCAGTTGTTGACCAGCCTCAACTCTATCTCCCACCTCCACATTCACTTCCTCCACCACCCCCGCCATCGACCAGCCCAGATTATATTCCTCATCCGCCGCCAATTCTCCCCGCACCCTGACCACTTCATCAATATCCCCCCGCTCCACCGCCATTTTTACAATCTTCGGCTCTTCCACCTTAAAATAGCGCTGGTAAGACCACCACCCAACCAACCCGCCGCCGGTGATAATTACCACCAGCAAATATATAATTGATTTCTTCATACCCTCCGATATCCTCCCCTCACCCCATCTTTAGACAGCACCACCTGCCATAATTGATTTCTTCTCGATCTGAACATCCCGGCACTCGACATTAAATAAAATTTCCACATCCGATAAAATTTATCATTATAATTCGACTTTAATTCATCCCAGCCGCTCTCAAAATTACTATCCCAGGCCATCAAAGTCTTATCATAATCACTCCCGAAATTGTGCCAATCCTCCATGATAAACAATCCTTCAATTGATCCGCCAATCTGCTTTACTGAAGGCAGCATTGAATTTGGAAATATATATTTATCAAACCACGGGTCCCCCGTCTTATGGGTAAGCCTCCCGCCAATGGTATGCAGTAAAAAAAGTCCGTCATCCTTTAGAGAATCATGCGCCACCTTCATAAATAACCGATAATTTTTATACCCCACATGCTCAAACATGCCTATGGATACCACGTGATCAAATTTTTCACGCATCTCGCGATAATCCTCCAGCCGGGTTTCCACCGGCAAATCAGCATATAATTTATCAGCCAGTTCCTTTTGCTCTTTGGAAACAGTTGTTCCCACCGCGGTCACCCCATATTTCTCCGCCGCGTACCCGATAAAACTTCCCCAGCCGGAACCGATATCAAGTATCTTCTGCCCGGGTTTAAGATCAAGCTTGCGGCAAATAAGATCCAGCTTGGCTTCCTGCGCTTCATCTAAATTTCCGGCCTCCGGCCAGTAACCGCAAGTATACGTCAATCGTTTATCCAGCATCGTCCGATACAAATCATTACCCGCATCATAATGCTTCTCGCCTACATCAAAGGCTTTTGATTTTCTGCCCGTATTAAGCACCGCCTGCCCGGCCAGCTTCAATAATATGTCCCAATTATATTTAATGTCTTTCTCTAAATCAGCCGACAGCACCCGATAAAAGAATTCATCCAACTTGACGCAATCCCACCACTTCTCCATATACGCCTCTCCCAAACCCAATGTCCCCTGCTGTAACACCCGCCGATACAAATTCTCATTATGAACCTGTATATCATAATCCTCACTTCCATTTATCGTAACTCCAGCCTTATCCAGCATCTTCTCTATAATTTTTCTGTCATTTTTCATAATTTCATTATACCCCAATTATCTGATTAGCCGCGTATAAACCGGTCAAAAAACTATCTTCCATCAAAGACAAATTATAATCAGAGGCCAGATACACGTTTTTCTCCAGCTTCTGCTTAATAAAACTATCTTTGGGGATAATCATCCCCGGATCCCAATAAATCCTTTTGACCACCTTATAATTCTCATAATACTGATAAAAATCCGGTTCAGCATTCTTTGAATAAATAATATCCGCGCCATTCTTTTGCGTCCACAGCATAAAAACATCGTGGTTCTTTGGCCTAAACACTATCGCTTTCTTATTCTGATATATATCTTTTCGCTGGCCGGTTATATAAAATGTATAAGCCTGCTGTTCAATATACGGCTTCGGCAATTCATACACTTTAGCCAATGATTTATGCGGCGCCGCGAAAACCATATTCCTGGCCGTAAAATTACCCGCTGAACTATTCACCTTAAAAGTTCCATCTTGATTCTTTTCTACCTTAACTACCTCACCCAGCTTTATCTTATCTTCATAACCATCCGTCAATTTCTTTACCGTGTATCTGAAATTTACAATCCAGGTATTTAGAATCACCGGAAAAAACATGCCCATATAATAAAAAGCGTTTACTTGATCCGATTCAGTAAATGCCGTAGCCGCCGTCACCGGATTACCATACAGCTCATCCAGCTCTTCCAATCCGTGTTCTTTGATAAATTCTTTAGCCGGCATCCGCCAGTATTTCAACAATACCGGATCTTCTTCAAAACACTCCTGAATTGATTTATATGGCGCCTGGGCCCGGTATCTTAAGAAATGTCTTCTCAATTTCTTCAATATCAGCACAAATTCAATCATTTTAGGAAAATGTTTAAGACTCTTCACTGAAAAAATAGTACTCATATTCCGGCCGTCAAAAAAGAAATAATCCCGCATCAAAAGTGGTTCTCTTTTTTCCACGTACGGCAGCATATGAACATAATCCGAGGTCATATACGCCGCTCCATAGTTCATGCAAAAACATTCCGAGGCCATCATTCTACCGCCCAGATTCTTGGAAATCAGTCGGAAATCTTTGCCCGCGTCATGCAAGCGCCTGG
>QIFI01000075.1 GCA_003229735.1 Candidatus Anderseniibacteriota bacterium
ACGCCGAAGCGATGCTGTTCGTCGATAATAACCAGACCTAGATGGGTGGGGGCTACTTCTTCATTAAGCAAAGAATGAGTGCCGATTAGACATAGGGGGTCAGCTTGCTGAAGGCGGGCCAGGATGGCGCGGCGGTCTTTTATTTTGGTGGCGCCGATGAGCAAGGCGACGTTTTTTGCGCCTAAAAATTTGGCGAAGCTGTCGGCTTGCTGGCGGGCCAGGATTTCGGTGGGGGCCAGATACATGACTTTAAGCTGGGAATGCAAAACAGCCCGCGCGGCCATCAAGGCTACGGCGCTTTTGCCGGATCCGACGTCTCCCTGCAAGAGTCGATTCATGGGGAAAGTTTTGGCCAGATCATTAATGATTTCGTCTAAGGAGGTCTGCTGGGCAGAGGTCAATTTGAAGGGCAGGCGGCTGACAAATTTATTGAGTTGCCGCGAAGTTATTTTGATGGGAGGAGCGATTTTTTTCGCGCGCTGGCGGCGCCGAACCAAGGCAGACAGCTGGAGAAAAAAAAGTTCATCGAATCGGAGACGCTCCTGGGCAATGGATAGTTCTTCAGTGGAAGCGGGAAAATGGGCGTGGGTTACGGCCTGATGAATGCCAATTATTTTTTGCCGCTTAATTATGGCCGAGGGCAGGTATTCAGGGATGGCGGATAAGAGAGGCAGAAGGTTTTTTACGTTATAGCGGATAAAGCGGGAAGACACGCCGTAAGTTTCCGGATAGATGGGGATAATGCGGCCGGTGTGAGTGGGAGCCTGATTATGAGTGATGAATTCCAGGGCCGGGGAGCGCATGCGAAATTGACTAGTTGGCAGTTGGCAGTTGGCAGTTGGCAGATTTTCCGAGTCCGGCTGGGAGTTGTTTTTTTTATGGGTGGTGTGCCGGTTTGGGTCTGCTGGTTTGTTTAGCACTGAACTTTGAGGCAATGTCTTTTGTTGATCATTGATGTTTTCTACAGTGCCGGCGACATAGAGCTCCCGGCCTATCCACAGTTGTTTTGAGAGAAAATTGAGATTATACCAAATAACGTTTATAAGGCCGGTATCATCTTCCAGGTCGACGAAGATGCGAAGCAGGCGGCGCCGGCCCCGGAAACCATAGCTGGTCTTAACAGATTTAACGCGGGCCAGAATGGTCATCTGTTGACCGGCTTTAAGGTCTTTGATGGGTATAATTCGGGAAAAGTCGTCGTATCGGCGGGGAAAAGTATAAAGAAAATCGCGGGCGTGTTCGATATGAAGCTTTTTAAGATATTTGGCTTTGGCGGGACCGATGCGGGGAATCTCGGTGACGGGGGATGAGAGGCGGATATGTTTGGGCATAGTTGATGATACAAATTAAGTATCAGGGTAATAAATCTAAATTTCAAAGTTCAAACGATATGGTAATTGTTAAATTGCTAAATTGCTAAATTGTTTATGACGCGAGCTGGCTTTATCGTCGAGGACGATGAAGCATTTTTCACCTACGAGGTGGAAAATAGTAATTTGTAAATACAAAAAGGGTCTCTGATGAACCAAGAAAAGGGTAAGAGCGTGCTGGTTAGAGTGAGCTTTTCAAGGTATCAGAGACCCCGCGGAAACAACTGCTGTACCTGGAATTGGGTTCGGCTCGGGCAATGAGCAAATTCCAAATCGGCAGATGTTTTTATAGAATGGCCTCTGGTGCTGTTGCAATTACGAGCAACAGGGGGTTTCCCTTGGTAAGAAGCGGGTAAATACACCAGAGGCCATTAATAGAAAGATCAATAAGGTGGAGGGGGCCAACCGCGGTAATTGTTGGATATGGCTAGTTGGCACCCCTCCGACCGTTCACCCTATTGCATATTATATGACTGCAGGTAAAAGTTGAAGGGCAAAAGTGCAGGTTCAGGTTAAATGTATATAGTCAAAGGGATTGCATAATATGACGCAAGTGTTATATATGGTGAGCTGGACGTAAGGGCTTTGGTTCTAAATTGTTGGTTCTTTTTTAAGGAGGCAGAAGAATGAGTCAGGACGCAACAAGCGACAAGTATGAGCTGAAAACTGTTGAGGCGCTAAAACTGGTAGGAGCTTTGATTACACGTGGGGATCCGTTTAAGGGTCATCGGCTAGATGAACTACTAGATCTGACTGGCTTGCGAAAAGAAAAGTTATTGTGGGAATTAATGCTGGTGGTGAATAAGGGATTAGTGACACAGGAATTATTGCAGGTTGGCACCGCGGGGACATCTGATTATTTTTATAAATTGGCGCGGCCGACCAGGGTGATGCTGGAAGTTCAAAAGCCCATCTAGATGATATGGTAATGTCTGGTTGAAGCAAGCACTACCCAAAGGAGTGGGTAGTTTTTTTAAATATGAATTGTGAAGGTTATTAATCTATTCTAAACAGGCTCGTTGTTTTGAATACATGTAAGCTATACTGTGAATACGAAATTGAAATCAGAGATTATTAAGCGTGAAGTGCGATGCGCAAACTGCCATGCTAGAAAGACTGCGAAAGAAAAGAATTACTATGGATATTTGTGAGATTGGACAATTATGTAATTTTATGTATGAATGCAGTATGCACCCGTAGCTCAACTGGATAGAGCGGTGGCGTTCTAAGCCAAGGGTTGGAGGTTCGAGTCCTCCCGGGTGTACTGATATCAGTTGATGTCATATGGCGGCTATAGCTTAATGGCAAAGCTCCGGGTTGTGGTCCCGGTGATGAGGGTTCAATTCCCTCTAGTCGCCCCAAAGATAAATCATGAAAAAGACAACTGAAAAGTTGGTGGAAGAAGGAAAAATGCGGATGACTGATGAGGCAAGATCACCAGTTTCAGTGGTGGTGGATAATGTAAGAAGTCTGGATAATGTGGGAATGATTTTTCGATTGTGTGAGCTTACAAAGTGCGAGCATTTGTATTTGACCGGCTATACCGGATATCCGGAATTGCCCGGGGATGAGAGGCCGCCGGCGGTGATTGAGCGGCATAATCAGAGGATTGCCAAGACGGCGGTGTACGCGCTCCCCTATCAACCCTGGACTCAAGCAGTAAATCCAGTACCGCTGGTGGAAGAAATGAAAGATAAGGGATATAAAATTGTATCTTTGGAGCAGACAGAAGATAGTCAGGATTATCATCGGGTTGATTATGAATTGCCATTAGCGCTGGTGGTGGGTCATGAACGATTAGGAGTGCGCGATGAGCTGCTGGAGCTGTCGGACATGGTGGTTCAGATTCCGATATTGGGAGGAGGTAATTCTCATAACGCGGCCGCGGCTGTCGGAATTGTGCTGTATGAAATACTGCGCGGAACTAAGCTGATTTGAATTTTTTATAGAGGTTGGCGATTCCAACTGCCATCCAATTGCGCCCTCATCAAATCTAAATTTGGAAATTACAAAAGAAGCGGAAAAGGAAATTGTTGTTAAGAAGATAAGAAGCGCAAATACTTTTCTTTGTATAACACATAAATGTCGTTATTCCGCGGGAAGAATTATCTGGCCAGTGTCCTTATTGAAATCAAATATACGGTTTGTAAGAGGATTAAGTATCGCTTTTTTCAGATATTTTGGAACTAATTCTGGCTGGGAAATGGGATATTCTCCATAATCAAATTTATACGCCGCTAATGCCATTTGCAGTCGAGCTTGTTCAATTAGCAAATCTGCTTCGCATCTTTTTGTTTGGGTCGCGGATGTATCGACTGATATAATCCTTTTCAAGATTTCAAAGACCGCGTTTCTCGTGAATAGCAGTTTCGGCATCGCGATTATCGGGATATTTTCCGCAAGATTTTCCTGATTTTCTTTTAGCTCCGACTCAAATTGATAGCATTGATTATCCGCAAGCGCCATTCTTTGCCTGGTATCTTTCGCCATATCCGAGAAGAATCTGTTTGGCTGGAAGTAAAAGTTGGAATCGACTTTGAATACAAAATCCAAGGAATTTTTTCCGGCCAGGTATTCGTGTCTAAAAGCGTTTTTTAAACCTTCCTCATTTTCAAGGTATTGCTCCAACTCGGCAATCCGCGGCAGTAAGACATCTGACGGAACATCATGCGTCGCCAAAATAATTGGCAGAGTTTTTAGTCCGATGCGCTTCATCGCATCTCCGACAAAATAGTCAATCAAAGTTATATGGGGTTCTTCTATTATCATTTGACCTATGCGCGCTGGCAGGAGCGCATCTTCGAAAGCACCTTGAAAATCGTTCTTGTTGGCCTTTGAAAGCGCAGATAGCCCGGCCATCCGCGCGCTGGCCGTCAAATAATTAAGTGGGCATAATTCTGCCGTGAATGACAGATTTTCGGCTGTCGAAGGGCATTGATAGTAAGAAAAACTGGCTGCGTTTCTCATTTCTGTTAGCATATTTTCATTCCGGCTTAAAACAGAGTCGGCTTCTGCCTGATCCCAGGATTTTCCTTCCAGAAAATCCCTGTATATTTTATTGGCCTCGCCAGTTGGCTCATATACCTGCTCACTAATTTTTATAAGCGGGAAATAAGCATTTTCTTCTGGTGGCGGCAGAACGATATTATAGGCGGTTAAATCCAAATCAGAAATTTCCGGCAAATCGGGGAATAGCAATGAGAGAGAGCCGACTGCTAAAGCCGGAATGGCAAATACAAGAAATACAATTTGGGGAAGTAGTTTTTTATAGGACCCGACAAAATGATGTCTGAAGACAAGCGCAATAATAGTAAGAGTAACTATGGCCGTGTTCCATAAAATCAGAAAAATGAACTTGCCTGAAAATTGAATCGGCTGGCGAAATAAAATTGTCAAAATATTAATCGCTGAAAGCAGGAATAATATAAAGAGTATTGGCAATACCCATTTACGCAATTTGAAAGCGCCCCAAAATGGAATGAGGAAAATCAGTACCAATATAAAAGCCCCGACATATAATCCGTATGGCACCAAAGGATATAAAGCAGAAATTTCTGTTAATTCTCCAATAACTTTTTTTGATGATAAGAGAGATGAGGCAATAGCAATAACCATTATTCCCAGCCCAGAAAAACCTATAATTGCCCATGTCTTAAATACAACGCGTAACCAACGGGGAGGCACCGGAATTTGTGTTTGGGGAAAGGTTTGGCTGGTATTTTCTTGAGGTACATTGTTGTACTGTTCGTCCACAATATTATTGTACAACTTATCAGCTATAGTAAGTAAATTGTATGCCGCCTAAAAAGGAAAATTTCTCCGCGGGGACAACTCGGCAGGAGAGGGCGCGGATATTTAAGACGCAATGATCGCGGGTATTTGAAATTTGGATTTTGAAATTTGAAATTTCAACAGCGCCTTAGCGCTGTTGCGTGTGCCCTCGGCAGGACTCGCCCGCTACT
>QIFI01000068.1 GCA_003229735.1 Candidatus Anderseniibacteriota bacterium
CATCCCCGCCAGTTCTGACACGTCATTCACCAACCCCGCCGCCACCTCATCCACTCCATACCGCCAATCATACGCCGCCGCCCGCCATTCATTTATCACTCCCGCCTCCACCATCTCCTTATCCATAAACTTGATGAAGTTCTTATAAATATTAAACCCAAATGATTCGTCAATTACATCCCGCGTATATATGCCCGCGTTAACACTCTCCCCGGCTTTAGTCATCATCAAATCCGCCGCGTCTTCGTTATGATTATTCGGCTCCCACAAACGATCCGCGCCTATGGCTCCTTTCCGATACAGCCGGCTGGCCTGAAAGCCGGGAATAAAAATCACGTTGGAATTATTGCTCGGCTCCCGAACTTCCACTTGAGACTTATGAAATCTAGCCGTATCCCGTCCATCAGACGTTTCAAAGTAATATGAATATGTCTCGGTTTCATTCAGCTTAATCGCCAAATCAAGCTCGATGGTAATCCGTCCCGTGCTGGTGTCAAAATTCAAATTATCAAACACGTCCTGATTCCAGCACGCTTCTCCTTCCGGACCCGTAAAACACGCCTTGATATATATAGGCTCTTCCAAATCCCAATCCTTATACTCAACCACCGCCGTCAAAACCCGGCTCACCGGCAAAGGTCCAGCCCGATCAAATACCTGCCCATCCTCATCCCTAAACTCCACCACATTTATACTGGGTGGCATATTAGGCGCGATTACAAGCAACAGCGCTTCCGCTGTCCCCGTCTGTGCCGCCGACATCAATATCACCAGCCACCCCACTAAAACAGCTTGTATAGCCTTATTCACGACTTAATTATACTCCAAGGCACTATAAAACCAACTCATCCGCTCAAACATCAACCCAACAATTCACGCCTAAACACCAAAAACCCGTGAATTACCCCCTCAAAACGACCCGAATTCACGCTTTTTTACCAAATAACCATAAATTACCTTCTTGTTACCCTGAACCATCTTTACCTTCCAAAACAAACCGTTACCCTAAGTCCACAATAGCTGATTTGAGAAATTTTTTTAATCCAACCAATATCTCATCCCTATCCCCACTTTTTGAATTTGCCACCTCCAAAGTTTTATCCACTAACTCCCACACATTGGCTCTTATCCACTTATGGTTCAACGCCAAAAATACCAGCAAAGCCATTACCGCTATCCTTTTATTACCATTCAAAAAAGCATGGTTCTTTACCAATGAATAGAATAACGTAGCCGTCTTGTCTTCTAATGTCGGATAAAGATCTTTGTCACCGAACGTTTGTTTTGGTAATGCCAGAGCGGATTCCAATAGTGCCTTATTGTGCAATTCATAATCAGTAATGGGATCATAATTAGTATCCAAAAATTCCACCGTTAAAGGATGCACGCTGTCTACCATCAACTGTTCATCTAAATAAACCGTCACTTACTTCTTGTCATATTTTGCCAGCTCCACAAACACATTTTTATACTCTTTCACAGCCTGCGCGGACGCGGCCACCGCCCGATTGCGCAATGCCTGCCGATCTCTCTTTTCTTTTTTCTTATCTTTACTCATACCAACATTATACAAATAGATACCTACAATACTATACGCCTCTTTATTATTCAACCAGTCCCTCCTTCTCTTTCCTCGTCATCTGCTTTATCTCGTATTCCCGCTTCAAAGCCGCCCCCTTATCATTAAATTCTTCAGCATACTCAATTTTCACCGGCCGCCTGCCCCTGGTATATCTGGCCCCCTTGCCCTCATTATGCATCCTCTCCCGCCTGACCAAATCGTTCGTCCAACCCGTATACCAGGTCCCATCCCCACACTTAGCCATATACACATAATATTTTTGCTCCATACCCTCATATTATCCCAAAAAGCGGCACCGATTTAAAATCACGTCAATATACCTGCAAGCCATTTTTTCATACTATTCAGCCGCTTTTCCCCACCCCTCTCCAAAACCCATGGTATACTTATAAAATACTAACCGACCCGCCCACTGGGCGTTTTTTTGTGCAAAAAACTTGTCAAAATTGTAAAAATATGATTATATACTCCGTTCATTTACTATTTTGATAACCCCTTATTCTTCCTGCCAGAGCTTGTATCTACAAACCCTGCCAGAAGGAATAATTGTCTTCTTTCTCCCGATAAACAGTTCGGGACTGCTCTTTAACAAACCGGGGAAAAATCATGAACCAGCTCAACGCCAAATATGCCGACAAACTGATTAGTGACGCCAAAACAGCCATCAGCCAAACCAGCATCTATAAACTTGTGGGCATCAAGTCAAGAATGATCACTCTAAGACAAGACCTGTACCATGACTTGCCGGCCAGCATCTCAATCAGAGCCGGCCTCCTCGCCTGGATAGACAAAATCAATCACAAAATCACTGGGCTGAATCGCCGGCAAGTGGAAGCCATTCTAAATAAATGCGATAATGCCCTGGAGCACGCTCAACAAACCTTCGACCATCCAGACCCAAGAGATTATCCCTATCGACTGGCTCACAGCATTGTCGAAGATGCCGACATTGTTCTAAATTCCCTAAGAAGAATCGCAAAAACCCGATATCTGGCCTTTGTTCTCCGAGAAAAGGAACTTTCTCACCGGGCCTTCGCCATTGAAACTAAAGCCCAGATGCTCAAAAATATGGATAATCTCAAACCAAAAATTCAGCGAACGCAAGAGGCTATACTAAAAAAGGAAGCAGCCGAACGCCAACGCCGTGAGGAGGAAGAGAGGCAAACCGCGCTTCGTTTAGCCGAAGAATACCGGCAACACTTCAATCTCCAGATCACCCAAGCCCAGGTTATCAAGCGGCAACTCGACCAGGCTCTGACCATCAGCAATTATAACCTGGCCAGGACCCTATTACACCGACTGCAGGCCTTCGACCCCAACGTCTTAGCTAACAACTTTTATCCCCAAGACGCCAGCATGCAGATCCGTCGATATCAGGATCAAGTCAGAGCCCTGGCTCGCAAACGCGCCAACGGAAACAAGGTGCCGGTTCTCTAAATAATTCCCCCCCAGACACTTAAACCCTGTCGCCCCAGACCACTTAATTAGTGGTCTTTTTTTACCAACTTTACACACCAGGTGTGTAAAGTTGGGGAATACCTTAAAAACTGCTTATCCCCGTCGCCTCCTGCACCCGATACAAGATCTTCTTTCCCTATAGGACTTTCGCACTTTCGATAGGAATTGCTTTCAGTTACCCTCAAAGGTGTTAAACATTAACACCTAAAAACAAACAGGAGAAAGGAGGGTATATGAAAGTAACGGCTATAAACTACGGCCAGTTTTTGCTCAACAGCCATCGTAACTTCACCGGCACTTACTTTGCCGATACAGTGGAGAAGCTGGAGCACGATAGTGTCTATCGCTATCTCAAGAGAGACAAACTCACGCCAAGAATAGTGCGGGAAAAAAGCCAACAGACAATTAAATACTCAGATAATGGACACCTCATCTTCGATGACACCGTGGCCAACAAGAACGCCAGCCGTAAAATCCAAGGAGCAAGAAGCCAGTACAGCGGTGCCGCTCACGGGATCGTCACCGGCATTGGCATTGTTAACTGCCTGTACTACAACCCGGAACTGAATAAGTTCTGGATTATTGATTTTCGGATATTTGATCCTGATCAAGATGGTAAAACTAAACTACAACATGTAGAGGATATGCTGAAAAGCGCTATTAGGCGTCAAACACCATTTACCGTTGTTCTCATGGACACCTGGTATGCCACCAAGAAATTGATGGTACAGATCAACGATCTTGATAAGATATTCTACTGTCCCCTTAAAGCCAATCGCCTAGTGGATGACTCGGGCGGCCTAGCTGCCTATCATCAAGTAAAAGACCTGGCCTGGTCAGCCGATAACGTCGTTTTTGGCAAACGCGTCAAGATCCATAAGTTTCCTAAACACTTCAAAGTTCAACTGTTCCGCGTACCGGTAAACACTAACCGGACGGAATATATCGTGACAAATGCCGAGATTACTCATAACTCCACGGATGACGCTCAAGAAGCGAGTCGCCGCCGTTGGAAGATTGAGCAGTTGCACCGGGAAGAAAAACAATTAACTGGCCTTGAAAAATGCCAAGCCCGTATTAACAGAAGCCAGCGCAACCACATCTGCTTAGCTGCCCTTGCCTGGATCGTTCTTAAAGAAGCTGCTGAGAAGACTGGTAAAACCATTTACCAACAGAAACTGGAACCGCTGCAGGAATTCGTGGCCGCTCAGTGGCGGAATCCGGCTACAACGTTTGTGTTGTAACGGAATTTCACAACTGAATATGGGTGGAGTGCGAAAGTCCTACCTAAATCATTCACATGTGCATAAACTCATTTGCTTCTTCACCCCTTAACCACGATAAACTAAACTATAGTCCTTTTTCCATGCTGGCATTACACTCGAACTAAAAGGAGAAAAATCATGCCAGGTACCAAAACTTATTGCGGCTCTGGACAATGTGATCTTGATCAAAAAAATGTCTGCAAAAAATGTGGCCGCCAGTGGGTGCATTGTGAACAACTCGATGGCTCCCATTGCTCAATTTGTCACCAACACTTTGCTGACAGCGACGACATCTGCGCCTTAGGGCACCAACTTGGCCATTTCTACCCCGCTGATCAAACACACCTTGTCCATATCTACTAGTACACTCTTCCGCCACCGCTTCAACCGGTAATTCCTCTCTCATTGAGAGCCAAAATTGCCGGCTTTTTTCTTAAAAAAATGGTCATCAAATATTAATGCCGAATCCCCGCCAGCTTATGCCACAGCATCGCCCCTCTTAAAGCTATCGCAGTTTTTTTATCCTTATTCATAACTCGCCCCAGCCAATACGCGTGTTCGCTGGCCGATGGATTGCGCCCATACACGCCCCGATGGATAGAATTTATTCGCGGCACTAAATTGCCCCGCGCCTGACCAATCACCCTGGTTCGCGCGCCCAGCACTCGCGGCGTTGGATCATATGTTTTACCCGCCGCCTTTTGCCAGGCCATTGCCCCCACCAGCGCCCCAAAGCTTCTCTTCTCGCCTCGATTGATCCGTCCCAGCCAATATCCATGCTCCACTACCTGCGGATTTCTTCCAAACACTACTCTAAATGCTGAATTTATTTTAGGAATCAACATCTTGTTTACCGGCACCTTAGGCCTAATTACTTTTGCCTTTAAGCTCTTAGTTAAACTGGAACTCT
>QIFI01000011.1 GCA_003229735.1 Candidatus Anderseniibacteriota bacterium
GAATTAAATCATTTAATTCAATTTTTACCCATGTAGGGATTGAATAGCATCCTGAAGGTCATCGGAAGCATCAATCAATGGCTGACCTTCGGCAGATGTTAGTATGCCGTTAATATTAATAAAGGCATTGATCTGGCGATTAAAAGCCTTTAGTAGATAAATACTTATGTATGGATGTTGGTATTCTAGCCTGATTCGCGAAGCGTTCAACTTATGAACAAGGGAATTTTCTCGACCTGAATTCATATTAAGTGCTTCGACCGCGGCGATCAAATTGTTGTATTGATCCAGGATGCTCACCTCAATCACGATAGTTGAAGTATCTTGTTCTACCGTATCTGCTGAAATTGACGTATCCAGAAAAACGGTCACAGCATCATCACTGTATGCAGCAATATAAAGATGTTTCCCATCGGGACTAACGTCCACCCAGGTAGCATTCTCCAAGCCATCAATTACCGCATTGGCACTATCGGCACCACCATCAAACAATGCTTCTACAAATGTGAGCTTACCAGTGGTTGTGTCCCGGCTAAACGTTACTAAGGCGTCGTCTGACATGCTGGCTACAAATACATGATTGCCATCACCACTCAATGCCACTGACCGGGCTGCTATAAGACCGTCAATGGTATTGCCGTTGCTATCCGTGGAGCCATCAAACAGTGCTTCCACAAATGTGAGTTTCCCGGTATTATTATCCCTGCTGAACACCGCCACAGCATAATCAGCCTGACCCAAGGCATAGAGGAAATCACCATCTGCGCTAACGGCTACGGATACGGTTTGGTTAAGCCCGTCAACGGTATTGCCTGCGTTGTCATGGAAACCATCTTTTACGCGTTCGACATAGGTAAGTTTGCCGGTTGTCTCATTGCGGCTGAACACACCAACGGCCATATCCCCCTGGCTCGCGGAGTAAAGGTATTTTTCATCAGGACTCATCGTAACCATTATCATGCTGTATAATGCGTCAACTTTATTGCCTTCATCATCCAGGTCGCCATCTTTCAGGGTTTGGATGAAGGTGAGTTTGCCGGTAGTGGCATCGCGACTAAATAAAGTCACCGCACTATCAAATCGCCCACCAACGTAAAGGTACTTACCGTCCGAACTTCCGATCACCGCAGAGGCGCCGTAAAGGCCATCAATCGTGTTGCCGGATTCATCAGTGCCTCCGTCTTTCAAAGCCTGAACGAACGTAAGTTCCCCGCTAGTCGTATCCCGGCTAAAAACGGCTATGGCCTTATCTTTTTCAGCAACTAAATAAGCGAACTTTCCATTGGGACTCAACCAGAGCATACGGGCTCCATTTAGTCCGTCTATCGTATTGCCCTGGCCATCGTAACCACTATCAAAAAGTGCTTCTTCAAAAGAGAGTATTCCGGTGGTTTCATTACGGCTAAACATCGCAATTGCATCATCAAAGAAAGCGGCTGCATAGACAAATTTTCCATCGGGGCTGGTCGAGACCATCGTAGGTTTGATAAAGCCGTCTTCAACCGTTTCAACAAAATTTAGTACTTGTGCCTGTATCGTTGGGGCCAGCATTAGGCTTAGCATCAATGTGCTTGCTATTTTAGACAGTTTGTACAAATAGCTCGATTGTTTCATTTTTTATGCTTTTTCATGATAAAAAAAATTTGAATTAGAGCGTGTTTGGGATTTGCTTTTGGATTCAATAGTGAGAAAATATGGTTCTGAAAACATGGTTCACTGCTGAATTATGGGGCAAATAAGGTAATGGTTGCTACCATATTCATTCCAGTGGCATTGTTTTTAAAAGTCACTTCTAATTGGTAGTGCCCTATGGACAAATCACTAAAATTACCACTTGTATTCTCCGCTACTTTAATCTTTTCAAAAGTTGTTTTGTACAAGGAATATTTGAGCTTTTCATCTGCGAAAGCTTTTACCGAAATCGAAGCATCCAGGCCATTTGTGCTATGGGTAACTTCTGGCTGAACAGCAAATGCACGTCCATCCGATTGGTATACTGTAGTGAAAGTTTCACTGTAGTAGCCTATTGGAGCAAAAGAGCTGTAGAACTGGAGTGTATATACCCCAGGGAAGAAGATTGGGATGTAATTGGACGTTCCGAGTTCAGCTGGTGCTGGTCCGGTAACCGTGCAATATAGTGTACCATCCCAGGTTCCCTCTGCTGCAAAATGTGGCGGCATGGGAGAACTTGCACTGGGAATTTGAAAGGAAAGATCAGTAATATTGATATTCGGGTCACCAAATAACTGGTATTGTATATAGCCATCTTTCGCATTGGAAGTATGACCATTGCGAGAGCTCTTGTGATAGTATGTTTTATACTTACCGTTTAGGAAACTACCACCGCCACCGCCACCGCCACCGCCTTTACCGCCGCCGTTACCGCCACCGCCACCGCCAGAGTAACCGCCTCCACCACCGCCCATCATCCATTGCCCCCAATCACTATCTTTTCTCCCAGCGCCACCGCCGCCAAAACCATAACCGCCATCGACTTTCTGAGTTCCTCCGGCTCCTCCAATTGGTTCTCTTTCTGACCCAGATTTTTCCCCTTCCTTACCATCACTGTGTGTGCGAACCTTACTAGTAGCCAAGGCTCCGCCGCCGTTGCCACCGCCGTGATAACCGTTTGATGCGCCTTGTCCATTTTTTCCTCCATCATATCCGTTATTTTTTCCATCACCACCGGATGTTCCAGTACGTCCGGGATCTCCTTTATACGCACCACCACCACCACCACCGGCGCCGGCAACCAAC
Organism: Candidatus Anderseniibacteriota bacterium; assembly: GCA_003229735.1. Taxonomy (GTDB): domain Bacteria; phylum Patescibacteriota; class Andersenbacteria; order UBA10190; family UBA10190; genus SZUA-179. The sequence continues at coordinate 2,758 of QIFI01000011.1, forward strand.
AGCAAGTCCCACGATGTCGTATTCGGGCGCTGTACGGCAACTGCTGTTCCGCCACCTCCACCTGCACCCCTACTGTCGGAGTTTTTACCTTTGCCACCAACAATAAAACGGATTGTACTACCTACGGGGATCTCCGATGTGCCATTACCGATCTTAAACCCAGCCCTCAAATCCGCGCCCATTCCTCCTCTCTTGAGAGCAGAGTCAGTTGCCTTGCCACCGTCTCCTCCCCGGGTATGTAAGAATAAATAATAACCTTCTGTACCTGAAGGAACCACATGATCGACCGCTTTTCCGTAGTAGTCAATGGTCTTTAGTTTATTTTTGGTTAAATTTCCCATTTTGATCTGGGCCTGTACCGTTAAAGAAATCAACAGTACGATACTCAAAGTGAAAATTGATCGGCTCAATTTAATGAAGTTGGAGATTGAATTTTTATTTTGCTTTTTCATGATAAAAAGTTTTTTAATTTTTAATTAATACGCCCAAGGTACGTTCATAAGGCAGGCACTATTTGGACTATTGTTTCGAATAGTTGGATTATTGTTGTTATCGACTTGGGTTATTGTTTCAAATATTTTTGCACGCAAAGTCGCAGAGACTCAAAGAGTTTAAAATCAGGGCTTTGCGAATTTTGCGTCATAGCATGAGCAAAAAATTATCGAAGTATTAACAGTGGAAAAGTGATAAAAAAGAAAAGGAGCGCAACTTTTTCATAACAAAAAAAAACTGCAGCTCCGATTCTGAACAGGGTGTTTGGGTGTTTTGTCACCCGTCCTTTGTTAAATCAATTTTGTGGATATGCCATTAGTTCAATATGAAGGTCTGGCTTGTTTCCAAATTTTGGCTTCCACTTTTAAACTTTGTGACCAGTCGGTAGGCACCTTTTGAAAGATTTGAGAATGTTCCGGTATGGTTTTGCCCCACCAGAATTAACTCAAGGTTGCTTGTGTACAGTTTATAGTGCAAAAGCTCCGAAGCCTCATGAAACGCTTTTACAGAAACCGAAGCGTTGAAACCGTTCGTAGAGGGATGGAGCACCGGCCTGACCGCAAAGGCGCGTTGATCTGGTTCGATTACTGCCGCGAAGGTTTCATTGAAATACCTGATTGGCGCTTTATCACTAAAGAATTCCAATTCATAAATACCTGGGAAAGGAAAAGATATACCTTGAGAAACCGATCCAGATAAAGGTGAAGGACCTTTTGCTTTAATTAATAAATTGCCCGTAGAATTTTCCTGTACGTCGAAATAAGGCAGATGGTGTAACGGCTGATCCGCCTCCTTATATTCGAGGCTGGTAATATTGATCTCAGGATCCTCAAAAAACATAAACTGGATATTTCCATTATGATGATCCCTTGATTGTCCGTTTTTGATCTTTTTATAGTGAATTGTCCAAGAGGGGTTTACATAGCTGCCGCCGCCGCCGCCGCAGCCTTGATATCCATGGCCTCCTCCGGAGTAACCGCCGCCGCCGCCGCCGCCTTGATATCCAACCCCCCCTGAACCAAATCCAAACCCTCCGTCGGGGGAATAAAAATCGTGTGTACTTTTAGAGGAGCCTTCAGGTGTGGCGTAGTAAAAACCATGTTTTCTGGAATTAGCCACTTGATCTTCCGTAAGACCCGATTCGTTTAAGGTCCAACCGGCTAAAGCACCGCCACCGCCACCTTCACTAGAATCATAGTGATCCTTTTTGGTAGTGTCATATCCGACGTAAGAGTGGCCATTGCTCCCTCCCTTTTTCGCTCGGCCCTCGGAATTGTTTTCTCCGTTGATCCCATCGCTTTTGTCATTTCCCGGCTTTCCATTTTTGTTTTTACTCCAGTAGATATGACCGCCACCGCCACCACCGGCTACCAGGAGGATGGCCCAGGCTTCTGCATTCTGTTTTTTCAGGAGAACGGCTGATCCGCCGCCGCCGCCGCCGTTTCGGTTACCTACTTTTCCCTTTTTACCGATAAAGAAACGCAGGGTAGAACCAGGAGGGATTTCTTTGGTCCCGTTACCAATCTTAAATACAGCCTCCGCTGTTGCCCCCTCACCTCCCTTGGGTTTACCTTCATAGCTACAATATCCGCCGTCTGCTCCCCTGACAATAACATAAAGGTAGTCCTTTTGGGGGTTGCTGGGGATAGACATATCAATGTAATTGCCTCCCTGGGTACTGATGGCGGCCCAGTCACCATTGTCCTTCATGGTGCCTACCTGTGCCTGTAATAACAAACTGCTGCAAAGAAAAAGTGCAAGCAAACAGCTTACCGCTTTAAAATTAACCGAAAAAAAATGCTTTTGCTTAGTCATGATTAATGATTTGAATAAATAATGTCTTAAAAAGATGTAGT
>QIFI01000081.1 GCA_003229735.1 Candidatus Anderseniibacteriota bacterium
ATAGGGAGAAGGGCGGGGGGATGAGGGTTACGCGGATGTTATAAACATATTATTTTTACCCTCTCCCTAACCCTCTCCCTATCATATGCCCGCTAAAGCGGGCCGGGGAGAGGGGATCCCCTCGACCAGTGGGCGATTACCGACACCAAAACGGCCCATCGGCCATTCAAATAGCATATTTTTTTATCAGCTAAACTTCAGTGAGCATGCTGGCCTTCTTCTTGGGCAGCGTCCAGTTCCTTAGCTTTAGCCTTCTTCTCCTTCTTATCCAGCTTTGCCATCACATCAATCACTTCTCTTCCCTTATACGTTCCGCAATTAGCGCAAGCCGTATGAGGTGGCACACTCTGCCTGCATTTAGGACATTCCTTCAACTGCACCCCAATAGCCCCATGATGACTCCGCCTCATGTTTCGCTTCGATCTGGTTGTCCGTTTCTTTGGAACTGCCATATTTTACGTTAACCATTAAGTAGCATTCATACTGCTTCAAAACATGGTATAAGTCAATGTAAAATAAAAAACCGCCTGTCCGGCGGGTGTTGGGTCAAAAAGTGTTATATCATCATCCGGTCCGTCATCGTCATCGTCATCATCCTCCTCTCCTGGATCGCAATTTCCATCACCTCGACTACTGGCAAAATAGCTTGCACTCCCAAAGACAATAACCCACGTAACAGTAAAATATATCACCGACGGACCGGTAAACGCAAATACTGCCAAACAGATAAATTGCCAAATTATTATCACTGCCACACATACCACCAACCGCGCGCTTTTCGCCAGCCAAAATCGCCAATTAAATGAACATTCCATAACAAATCCCCTTTTTATTCTGGAAAGAACAATATCCCAGCTTCAACTCAACAAGCTATCAACTAGCTTAGACCATAGCTTTATTTAGTCAACATTTCCGCCACCGGCGCGTACGTCGGCCGATGATGCACTGTCACTCCCAGCCTGACCAGCGCCGCCTTATGTTCCGCCGTCCCATACCCTTTATGCTGGGCCAATCCATATCCCGGATACTTTTCATCCAATTTCACCATCGTCCTATCCCGATGCACCTTGGCCAGAATAGACGCCGCCGCTATCGATAAGCTTTTACTATCTCCACTAATCACATTCACCGCCGGAATCTGATCATGAATCTGCACCGGGGTTCCGTCTATCAGCAATATCTCCGGCTTAACCTTCATCACCCCAATCGCCCGCCGCATCGCCAAATGCGATGCTCCCCGAATATTCAACTTCGAAATCTCCTCTACCGAAGCCTCTCCAATCCCCCACGCCAGGCAATTCAATCTAATCCAAGCAAAGGCCTTTTCTCGTTGAGCCGCAGACAAAGTTTTACTATCCCTGATCACCGGCAGTCGCGACTTTAAAATTTGGTCATTAGAAATTGATTGAAAATTACGACGGCCACAGCCTAACCCCACCGCAGCGGGGAAAATTAAAAATTGAAAATTACTGCTGTCGAACACAACAGCAGCTGCGATTACCGGCCCGGCCCAAGCCCCCATCCCCGCCTCATCCACTCCGGCCACCAAACATATTCCCTGCTCCCAATACTTCTGCTCGTATTCAAAATTTGGCATCTTAGGCATAATATAACTATACTCTGAAATTAGCCCTCGTAGCTCAATGGATCAGAGCTTCGCACTCCTAAAGCGAGGATGTAGGTTCGACTCCTACCGAGGGTACAAACACAGCGCTGAAGTGCTGTTAAATTTCAAATTTCAAAATCCAAATTTCAAACTCACGACACTGATTAAAATCCCCGCCGTCGCTAAAGCGATGACGGACAGGCAAAACCCAAACAATCTCCAAATCCCATCCTCCCAGCCCGCGTCATTGAAAATTAAATCATTATAAATTGAATAGAAATTGAAAATTAAAAAGTGAAAATTCACCAGCTACAAACTACCAACTACCAACTACCAACTAACTAATAAAATTCCACCTTGCCAAAATACCAATTTCAAGGCATGCTTGTCCCGTTACAAATTTTTAATTTGTAACGGGACTTGGTCACGTTATCTTTAACCTATATATTGGTATCATTCGCATGTATTCGCGTATTGGCATCGCCTCTATTTTAGCTATACTTACTTCATGAAAATTTCCCCTCTAAAAAAACCCGGCAAAACCAAATCAGACTCATTCTTAAAGAATATGGGCATTGGCCTGCTTCTCCTCCTGATCATCGTCGCCATTGTCAGCCTATACAGTAACCCTCTGGAGGCCACCGAAGAAGCCAGCCTGTCTCGTGTTGTCCAGGAAATTAATAGCGACAATGTTGATCTAGTCGAAGTCAATCAGAATGAACTGCTTATCACTCTGCGGGACAGCGGCACTAAACTCACCGCTCTCAAAGAATCCGCCACTTCTGTAACCGAAACCCTGGTCAATCTGGGCGTGGCCGAAGATCGCATGTCCCAGCTCTCCCTGACTATTAATAAACCCTCCGGAGCTGGTTTCTGGGCTTCTACTCTTCTGCCCATCCTCTTGCCCTTCCTGCTATTGGGCGGCTTCCTCTGGTTTATGATGCGCGGTGCTCAAAATGCCTCTAATCAAGCCCTGGGCTTTGGCCAAACCCGCTCTCGTCCCGTGGAAGCCGATCAAAAAAAGCGCACCACCTTTGCCGATGTAGCCGGCAATCAGGAAGCCAAAAATGAACTCCTGGAAATAGTTGAATTTCTCAAGCATCCCAAAAAATTTCAGAAAATGGGCGCCCGGATTCCTAAAGGCGTGCTGTTGGTCGGCGTTCCTGGCACCGGCAAAACTCTCATGGCCCGCGCCGTGGCCGGTGAAGCCGACGTCCCCTTCTTCAGCATCTCCGGCTCCGAATTTGTCGAAATGTTTGTCGGCGTAGGAGCCAGCCGGGTCCGAGATCTCTTTAAAAAAGTTAAGCAAAACGCCCCGGCCATTTTATTCATCGATGAAATGGATGCCGTGGGCCGTCATCGCGGCGCCGGCCTGGGCGGCGGACACGATGAACGTGAACAAACTCTCAACCAGATCCTGGTTGAAATGGACGGCTTCGAGCAAAATGAACAAACCATAGTCATCGCCGCCACCAACAGACCCGATGTCCTTGATCCCGCCCTGCTTCGTCCCGGCCGCTTTGATCGCCAGGTCACTTTAGACCTGCCAGATATTAAAGAGCGGGCCGCCATTCTCAAAATCCATTCCAAATTAGTCCCCCTGCGAAAGCAGGTAGATTTAAGAAATACCGCCGAGCGCACCCCTGGATTCTCCGGCGCTGATCTAGCCAACCTGGTCAATGAAGCCGCCATCCTGGCCGCGCGTCAGAACAAACATCAGGTCAGCCAGCATCATCTGGAGGAAAGCATTGAGAAAGTCCTGTTGGGCCCGGAAAAACGCAGCCGGATATTTTCCCAAAAAGAAAAAGACATCACCGCCTACCATGAAGCCGGCCACGCCATTGTCGCCTATCACTCACCGGACACCGACCCGATTCGCAAAATCTCAATTGTCTCCCGCGGCCACGCCGGCGGCTATACCTTAAAACTTCCCGAGGAAGACAAGCATCTCCACACTCGCACCGGCTTCTTTAGCGAGCTGGCCGTGCTCATGGGTGGCTACACCGCCGAACTGCTTAAATTCAAAGAACTCACTACCGGTGCCAGCAATGATCTGCGTCAGGCCACTAAACTGGCCCGCAGTATTGTCACCGATTATGGCATGTCAGAACTTGGCCCCATGACTTTTGGCCACAAAGAAGAATATGTTTTCCTCGGCAAGGAACTGCATGAGGCCCGCAATTATTCTGAAAGCACCGCCTCTAAAATAGACGAGCAAATTTCTCAACTCCTCACCACCGCCCAGAAAAAGGCCGAGCAGATCCTCATCGCTCATCGGGATCAACTGGAATTAATCTCCGGCACCCTGATTGCCAATGAAACTATCAATCAGACCCAATTCAAAGATTTAATGACCGGCCATACCAGCCCCGCCCCCACTGCCGCCAGAAAAGCGTCAATCAAGCCGGATAAAGCCGCCCGCCCCGACACCAATAAAGATAATCCCGTCACCGATCCCAGCCCCAGCCCCGCCCCGGCCTAAAAAATATCCGGAAAAAAAGACCAGAAATTTCCTGGCCTATAGTTATTCATTTTTTTATCCGCTACATTCTAATCGCGTAATTAGGCGGCTGACGGGTCAGAGTGACATCGTGGGCGTGAGATTCGCGCCCGGCCGCCGCCGTTATTTTAACAAATTCTGCTTTAGACAGAGTTTTCATATCACCCGCTCCCACATATCCCATACCGGATCTCAAACCGCCCAATAGCATTTGTATTACTTCATAAACCGAACCCCGGGCCGGCACCCGTGCTTCCACTCCTTCCGGAATCAACGCTCCGTGATTGCCATTTTGGTTATACCTCTGCCGGCAAGATGCGCTTTCCTTCAGCGCCCCTTCCGATCCCATGCCGCGATATGATTTCCAGGTCATCCCATCGGCAAAAAAAGTTTCACCCGGAGTCTGGTCGCATCCCGCGAACAAATTACCGCACATCACACTGCTGGCTCCCGCGGCTATGGCTTTAGGAATATCACCCGAGTTAACAATCGCCCCGTCAGCAATTATCGGTATTCTGGTGTTTTTAACTTCTTGAGCGCAATTCCACACCGCCGATAATTGCGGATAGCCAACTCCTGATATAATCCGGGTACTGCAGATCGAACCCCCTCCCTGCCCCACTTTCAAAGCATCGGCGCCATTTCTAACCAAGTCTTCAGCCGCCTCGCAAGTCGTGATATTTCCCGCCACTACGTCAATCTCATCATATTCTCTCTTGCTCCGGATGATTTTAAGTATCTTGAATACCGGCTCCGAATAACCATGCGCCGTATCAATCACCACCGCGTCGACACCTTCTTTTTTCAGCTCCTCCATTCGATCCAGGGTGTCTGGCTCATCCGTGCCAATCGCCGCCGCTACTCGCAAACGGCCGTCACTATCCACGTTATACCGATCTGAAGCATCCCCTTTCAGGATTCGTCGTAAATCCTTATAACAATACATGGCCGCCAGCCCTACATGGCCGCCAGCCCTCCATTATCATCAATCAGCGGCAGTAATCCTTTCCTTTGCTCTGTCATCACTTTATACGCGTCTTCCTGGGAAATACTGGAAGCTCGATAAATTGGATCGTCCATTACCTCCGCCGCCTTGATATTCCCTGGCTCATCACAATACTTAAAGTGGCCGCTGGTAATTACCCCCACCACCTTTTTGTCATTATCAACTACCGGAAAACTGCGAAACTTATATCCATTTGCCCGGCATCTCTCCTCAATCTCGGCCAGCGTGTCAGTCGGACGCACTGTCT
>QIFI01000113.1 GCA_003229735.1 Candidatus Anderseniibacteriota bacterium
TCTTCCCTGGTTCCTCTAAGCAGCACCCTCTTATATTTCCTCTATCTTCGCCGCTACCTGCCCCGCCTCGGCACTATCTGGCGGCAATTCATATTTATAAAAATCACCGCCCTCACCACTATAATGGGTATCATTGTTTACTTTATCTTCCCCCGCGTAATTCTCCCCCTGCCCGAGGGGGAGCTAGAGGGGGTGGGAGCAATTCTCTCATCATCCAATGTCAGCCTCTTCCTGCAAATCATCGTCCCTTCCTTGATCGGCGCCGCCATCTTCTTCATCGGCGCCAGATTATGGCGCATCCCCGAAATGCAGATCGTCACCTCCATAACTAAATCCAAACTTGACAAATTCAAAAAATAACCCTACCTTCCAACTGTTCTTTGTCATTCCGCCCGGCGGAACCATCCCAGTCGCTTTTCACGAAAGGTTGCTCCTATGTCTATCAAACCCACCCACCCTTCTCTCGTTGATTCGCCTGTACCTGGGTCCCCCATCAAACTATCCCTGACTACAAACAGTATATTCTGGCGTCACACCCGTAATACTGAAATTACCGTAAAATTCCACCACGCAACTCAAAAATGCATCGTTTATCTCGTTCATGATGATCCTGACTTCGACACTCTTCAAATTGGCGAAGACGCCCTGGCCGCTATGCTCTGGCTGGCCTGCAACACCGGTATTTCACATAAAGGCATTCTCCAGAAACTCTTGAAATCTATCACCGAAAAAGGAGATTTTTACGCCATAAAAAATAAGTGGCTCTACCAACTACCTCCTCAGTTATTGACCCCCGAGAAAGATGATCAACCCCCCGAACCCGATGAAAATTCTCATGCAAAATTCCAACCGGATGACCCGCTAGATCCGCTAGAAAGGTCACTATAACCATTTTCCACCTATGAGGTGAAAAATGGTTAAGCCAAAAATTCTGCCCACCAACTTCCCATCTCCCGGGAAGTTTTTTTTAAATACATTAACTGCTAAGCTTCAAATATAATTTACTTAATGCTTAATGCCTAACGCCTAATGCTTAATGCCTGACCCCCTAAAATTCGCCGTCATCGAATTTAATAGCAAATCCGGAGGCATCTGGCGTCACACTCCGGACAAACCCAATTATCTCGCCGACCCCAAAACAGAAATCGATACCACCAGCTTTGGCTGTTATGTTTCCGCCCTCGAAGGTGAGCATATTCCCCTCCGCCCCTTTATAATTGGCCCCCTGGCCAAATCATCCCCTCCGGTTATTTATTACCGCAAAATTTATCACAAACTACTTCGCCGCTACCCTAACAATTACTCCCTCGACTATTTCAAGCAATTTACTGCCGTCATCATAGTCCACGAAATTGCCAACGGCCCTGACATCACCGCTTTTACCAAACGTCTCAAATCAATTTATCCCCACTTAATAATTCTGGGTGTACCCACTCAACCTTACGGAATCTTAGTAGACCACTGGAATAAATATCCCGCGGCTAAGACCGACTTCATCCAATTTATGGATATCTGCGACGGCTTCTTAACTCTAGTTAAAAGTCTGGAGGAAATTTGGCCCGCCATGTCCTCCACACCCGCTCCATACATGCCCCAACCATATCCGGTGGAATATGCCCTGCGGAATTTTCAACCACCTGCCGCCAAGCAGCCTATTATTTTTATCGCCGGTGTTACCTCTCGAACTAATATCCTCAAAGGCCACCAAGTCGCTGTCAATCTTCAGCGGCAATTTCCCGATCATCAAATTCAACTCACCAAAATTCCCGATCTGCCTCTCGACCTATCAATTATAAAGAATACCAATCATAAAATCATTCCCTTCGAACCCTGGATCGAGCATCTTGAATACCTAAGCCGCGTCAAACTTGTCATCAACACCGACTACACTCAAACCCGCGGCCGGGTTCAGGTTGACTGCGCCGCCGTCGGCACCCCATCAATTGGCGCCGACTCCGATGGTCAAGTTGATCTATTTCCAAATCAACCCGCTTACTCTGACACTTCCATTCATGATTTAGTTACCCAAGCCTCGCATTTAATCGAAGACTCCGACCTTTACCAGCAAGTAACCAGCTACGCATCTCAAAAAATCCATACCTACAACTACAAAAACTCCGCCGCTCGCTTAACCAAATTCATTGAATCACTAAAGTTATGAAAAAGTTTTTGGTTAAGCATGTCGGCAACATGGGCGACCTGGTTATCCTGGCTCCCCCCGTTCTCGACACCATCAAAACCCAATACCCGTCCAGTCACCTGACTTTTGTCACTCCCTGGGGATATAAAAACCGAGCCGGCCAGTGGGGTAAACGCAATCAAGGCGGGCATGGTATTCATTTAATGATGACCAACCCCCGCATTGATCAGCTGATTCATTATCATTCCACTGCCACCTCACTCACGGCCGACATCTGCCGCGAAGATGGCCAATCCTTCCCCACCTGGAGCGATAAATACTTTCACCAGCAGGTTGAATCCGGTGATTATGATCAAGTTATCAACATTGATATTGGTCTTACTCCCACCGACCATCCGGTTCAAAAAATTTATCGAGCCCACAAAATATCTTCGTCCATCTTTAATTATCAGATCTACTTAACCAGCCACGATCTCGATATCGCCCGCCAGGTTATAGAAAACGCCCCTCATCCCCGCATCGTCCTCCTGGAAAGCCTCTCCGGCCCAGCCGCCCGCAGTTGGGATCCAGCCAAAGTAACCCAGCTTGAATCCGCTATTACTGAAGAATACGGCACCCAGCCCATCTGGTTTGGCGCTGGTTTCGTCAACCACTTTCAAGGCCGCCCCCTCACCCTACGGGAAAATATCGCTACTCTTACTTTTTGTGATGTGGGTATCGGCGTCCTGTCCGGTCCTCTCCATTTTGCCGCCGCTGTCGGCCTGCCCACCTTAACTCTATATTCTGACCAGCCCCTCCATCGAGCCGCTCCCTCATATGTCCAAAACGCTCTAATATCCAATCCCCACCATAAACATCGTAATATCCTCGGCCCCACTCCCGCCACCATGTATGCCCAAAAATACCCCCATCAGGTGCCAAATCTTACTCCTGCCGAAACTGCCGCCCAAAAATTTACCAACTGGATGAGCCCCGGCCGCCAGTCAACCAAAGGAACCCTGGCCGCCATCACTGTTGATGAGGTCTTGACTGTTCTCCATGATATGCTATTAGTACCTAATCTATGAATAATTACCTGGCTTCCCCTTGGGTCGTCGTCCCCACTTATAACGAAAAAGATAATATAAAACAGCTGATTTCTTCTCTATTTAACCTTCATCTTGATAATCTTTCGGTACTGATTGTCGACGACTCATCCCCTGATGGCACTTCCCGAATTGTCAAATCCCTGCAGTCGCGATATCCCTCCCTGCATCTCAAACTCCGGCCGCTTAAACAAGGTTTAGGTCGAGCCTATACCGATGGGTTTAAATATGCTATTGACCAAGGTGCTACCGCTATTGCCCACATGGATGCTGATTTTTCCCATAACCCTCAAGATGTACCTCGTCTCCTGGACACTTTGCACAACCACGATCTGGTCATTGGTTCCCGCTATGTAAACGGCATCAGCGTCGTCAACTGGCCCCTTAAAAGATTGATTATCAGCATGGCCGCGAATTTATATGCCCGCCTTATTACCGGCCTGCCCTATAAAGATGTTACCGGAGGCTTTAAAGTCTGGCGCGCCTCCGCCCTGCGAACCATCCATTTTGCTTCTGTAAATGCCGATGGATATGGCTGGCAATTCGCCACCACTTATCGGGCCTGGACCAGCCGGCTCCGGATCACCGAAATCCCCATTGTCTTCACTGAACGTCGTGAAGGCCAATCTAAAATGAGCCGGCAGATTATTCTGGAAGCCATGCTTTTGGCCTGGAAACTTCGCTTCAGCAAATAGCCCCCGGCTTTGCCCATTGAATGCCCGGCAATAATTGGAAACTAAATAAATCAATTTCGGCCTGGTTATTTATTTTCATTCCCGCCGCCCTATACCCGCTTTTCCTGGGCCGCTTCCCGGCTGTCGGTGACCTCCGCGATGTCTATATTCCCCTGGAGCTTTTCTTTCAATCCGGCCAGCTATCCGGTTTTCTACCCGCCTGGAATTCATCCATCGCCTGGGGTTTTCCGGTCATAGCTTCCGCTCAAATCGGATTTTTTTATCCTCTGCTTCTGGCTCTGCGCTGGCTCCCTATTTCCATATATCTGCCCGCTATTCTGATTCTGCATCTTTTACTGGCTGGTTTTGGCGCCTACCGCCTATTTCGCGTCTCTGGCATATCTGCTCCCGGTGCCTTAATTGGCGCCCTCGTTTTCTCTCTCGGCGGATTTTTTACCCTCCATCTCACTCATCTCAACATCTTTATGGCCGCCGCTTATCTCCCCTGGCAGCTATTATTTCTCAATAAACTAGCCGTCAGCCCGTCCCGACGCCCCCTCTATCTGGCCTTGGCTATTTTATCTCTAGGCCTGCCCCTGCTGGTGGGGCAAATCCAAATTCCCCTTTTAATGATGCTCTTTTCTATCATCTATTTTATATTTCAGTGCCAATCCCGCCGCCTGGGCTTCACCTCTACTTTCCGTCTAACTGCCATCCTGCTTATCACTGCCATTTTACTTGGGGCCGCTCAACTCCTGCCCACTTATGAACTTGCCTCCCTGTCCAGCCGCGCCAACCCCGACACCTTTGATGTCCAGCGCGCCAACCAATACAGTTATCCTCTCTATCACCTGCCCGCCACCCTCTTCCCTTTTTTCTACGGCAATGATCACACTTACTGGGGCAAACGTCTGCAAATCGAATATGGTTTTTATTTCGGCACCATCCCTTTTCTGCTTCTGCTTGCTTCCGCCTGGCTATGGTTCCGAGCCCGCCCGCCCCTAAGCCGCCCTCATAAATTCTGGTTAGCAGTTTTGGTCACCTCTTTTCTCCTCGCCCTAGGCAATCTTTCTCCTTTCAGACTTATCGGTCTGGAGCCCTCTCTGTGGTATTTTTCCGCGCCCGCCCGATGGCT
>QIFI01000065.1 GCA_003229735.1 Candidatus Anderseniibacteriota bacterium
GTCTGCTGGACGATCTCTGCCACATCCGCCGCCGTCACTTCGTTTTTATTAAGCAGCTGCACTCTCTCCAATATATTAAGTGCTCGCCTGGCATCACCCCCGGCCGCCGCCGCTAAAGACTTTTTAACCTCATCGGTCAGCCTCCTATCCGCCCGACCAACAATTTCGGCTATGTCCTCATCCAGCAGAGCCTCCAATCTGACTACCTCCGCTCTCGACACCAATGCCTTGATTACCTCAAAATATGGATTCTCCGTCGTCGCCCCAATTAAAATCAGCAGTCCCTCTTCCACATCCGGCAACAATACATCCTGCTGCGCCTTATTAAACCGGTGAATCTCATCCACAATTAACACTGTACGTTTACCCTGAGCTTGTCGAAGGGCCGCCCTTCCTATCACCTCCCGCAAATCCTTTACACCCGCTGTAACGGCGCTTATCCTCTCTACTGCGGCATCCATTTTATCAGCCATAATATAAGCCAAAGTGGTTTTACCCACTCCCGGCGGCCCCCACAATATCAGAGATCCCGCTTTCCCCCGCTCAATCGCCTGCCGTAAAACCTTCCCTTCGCCCAATATCTCTTCATGCCCCACCATCTCCGCCAAATCTCTCGGCCTAAGCCTGGCCGCGAGCGGCTCAAACCCATCTTCCAGCACTATCTCTTGTTTCATTCCTGTTCGCTTCATATTATTACTATATACCAATCACCATAAAATCACGCTCGATATCACTCTCTCAATATTTCACCATATTTAGACACCGTAGGTCTTAATCCCAAAGAACTGCTCTGTATTGCTAGTGATAGCTTGATCAACCTCCTTTAAACCCACTCCCCGCAGCTCCGCGATCTTCTCCGCCACTAATTTCACATACGCCGGTTCATTGCGCTGCCCCCGATGCGGCTCTGGGGCCAGAAAGGGACAATCCGTCTCAATTAGTATCTTATCCAATGGCACTTCCCTAACAATATCTATCAGCTCCCCCGCGTTCTTAAATGTCACCACTCCCGAAAACCCCAAATATAATCCCAAATCCAAATATTTTCTGGCCTGCTCCATATTGCCGCTAAATGTATGCATCACCCCTCGCGGTCGTTCTGATTCATATAACTCACTCAAATACTCTATCAGCACCTCGTTCACATCCACTTCATCACTCGATCTCATATGCCAGATCACCGGCAAATCATATCTGTTCGCCAATTCCATAAATTTCTCCAGCACCAATTTCTGCTCATCCAAATCTCCTCCTCGATACAAATCAAATCCCACTTCGCCAATTGCCGCCACTTTTTTATGTTGGGCCAGCCTCTCCAGCTCCAACCACGCCGCCTCATCCAAACCCTCAATATCAGTCGGATGTAATCCCACCGTGGCCCAAACATTTTCATGCTTCTCCGCCATCGCCACCGCCCGCCGGCTCTGCTCTACATCCGTTCCCACCTCAATCCATCCCGTCACCCCAGCCTTTTTAGCCCGAATCATCACCTCGTCCCTATCTTCATCAAACTGCTTAAATCCCACATGGGCATGACTATCTATCATAAATCCAGCTTAACAGTCTTTGCCAGGCGAGTCATTGGAAATTGGCAATCACAAATTGTACAGTATATTCATGCTCTCTTTCACCCACACCCTGATCAGCCTCCCGTTCGCCGTCTACCTGAATAACCCCCTAATTATTTTCGTCAGTGCTTTTATCTTTCACCTTTTAGCCGATTCCTTCCTGCACTGGAACATCTTTCCCGATGAACATAAACGATTTCCTTTTCATATCGTCGCCATCGACATTACCAGTGGTCTTCTGGCCGCCTGGCTGTTAATCACCGGCCAGCTTTTCACCTGGCCATTTATATTTGCCATCGCCGGCGGCAACGCCCCCGATGTTATTCAAACCATCTGGATAATTATCAAACCCGGCAAATATAGAAAATACCTGGCCTGGGCCGCTCCTTTCTTCAATTTTCATGACCGCCTGCAAGTCGAAACCCGCCATCCTGCCAAAGGCCTAATCTCCCAATTTATCCTCATTCTCTTAGCCATCTACCTCATCGTTTAGACCCTGTACAATGCTTGAAAATTACTCCTGGTTTAATTCTTCTCCCCACACCAAATCCTCCACAAATACTTTAATCACCACCGCCACCGGCACCGCCAGCAATATCCCCACGACCCCAAACAACCGGGCCCCCACCAGCACCGCAATTATAGTAATTAAAGGTTTAAGGCCCACCGCCCGCTTCATAATATTAGGAATCAAAACCTGACCCTCCACTTGCCCCACAATCACATAAAATACCCACACCACCACTGCCAACACCCAGGATTGAGCCAAGGCCACCAGTATCCCGGGAATCGCCGACAGAATCGGACCAATCACCGGTATAAACTCCAACAACGCGGATAATATCCCTAACAACAACGCGTACGGCACCCCCAACACCCACAACCCCAGCCCCACTATCAAACCCACACTTACTCCCAAAGTCAATTGCGCCAGCACCCATTTACCCAAACTTCTATGCACTCTATCCAGCGACTTCTCCACTCTATTAATATGCTTTTTCGACACTATCAATCGGGCAAATTTCTTCAAAGCATCCTGCTCGGTTACCAGATACAAGGCAATCACAAACACAAACAGGAAATTAACCAGATTATTTATCAATGTCCTGGTGCTGGCAAATATATTTATGCTTATGTTTGCCAGGTTATTTCCAAACTGTCCCAGTCCCTGCTGTACCGCATCTATCACCTGTTGTTGATCAAACTCCGGCACCACTGTCGATAATCCACTAAATCTGCTCACCACCTCCGGCACCGCCGCCGCCAAAGCCCTAGTCTGCTCCACCAACGGATCAGCCATCAAAGCCCCTACTCCAATCAACAGCAATATCACCAGCAGATACACCACCACCACCGTCACCGCCCTAGGTATCCTGTATTTAGCCATCCGATCAGCAATCGGCTCAATGGCTGCCGCCACAATTACCGCCGCCAACAGCATCACCACCATATCTTTTACCGCGAACAGGAACCAAAAAGCTAACAATATGAAAACCGCCCTCAAAATAGTCCCGGTCGATATGGTTATATTAGTCATATTACTTATAGATGAGTCATTACCTTCATACTTCAAGATACCAGAAATACTCGATTAAACATAAATTTATGAAGGGCTATGAAAGTGTCAGGAACCTTCACGGACACCTTTACACCAGTTGTTTTTCAAACGCCCTGGTCGATTTTTGCGGCCCCAGCAAAGCCACCGCCCGCCTCGATGGATCTAATAATTCCTGGGCCGCTCCCCGCACATCTTCAGCACTCACCGCCTCCACTTTCTCCAAAATTTGTGCCGGTGTAATCAGCCTTTTCTCCAACAGCTGTTGAATTCCGGCAAACACCGCCACCGCGTTGGTCTCCTCCAATCCCATCACTAATCTGCCCCGATACATTTGCTTTACTTTATTCAACTCTTCTTCTCCCACCTCTTCATTCATCAATTTATCCATTTCCTCCATTATTATCTTCAGCGCGAAATCAGCTTTATCAGATCTTAATCCCGCCTGGGTGACAAAACTACCCGTATCGGTATAATTCTCAGATGCCGTCTTAACCGAATAAGCCAAGCCATGCTCCTCCCGCACCTTCATAAATAACCGGCTGCTCATCCCTCCGCCCAGTATCAAACTCAACAAATCAGCCGCGTACCTTTTCTTATTCCGGCTATCCACTCCCGGCACCCCCACCATCATATGAGTCTGATCCAGCTCCCGACGCTGTTCGGCTACGAATCTCTGTCTCGGCATTTTAACTGGAGCCGCTTTAGGCCTGGTTTCTTCACCTCTGACCAGATCCGCGAATAGTTTATCTAACATTCTACCCACCTTTTTCTCATCGAAATTTCCCGCTACCGCCACCACCGCGTTCCTGGTGTGATAATGATTAGCTACATAACGCACCAGATCCTGCCGCTTAAAAGCCCTGACAGTTTTCTCCGAGCCGTCAATTCTTCGCCCCAGAGGATGTCCCCCAAATTGCGCTTCATTCCACAAATGCTGTACGTGCGCCATCGGATTATCGGTATACATTCTAATCTCCTCCACAATCACCCCTTTCTCCTTTTCCATCTCATCCGCCGGAAATATTGACCGCAATAATATATCTGACACTACATCAGCTCCCAGCTCCAAATGCTCCTTAGCCACCTTCACATAGTAGGCCGTTACCTCTTCACCGGTAAAAGCATTAAATTCCGCTCCCACCGCGTCCAAAGATTCCGCGATCTCTCTTTTATCCGGTCTCTTCTCTGTCCCCTTAAAAAACATATGCTCCAAAAAATGCGACAACCCCGATTGCCTCAAGGTCTCATATCTCGACCCCACCCCCACCAGCACCATAAACGTCACCGTCTCACCCTCACGTCGAGGCATTAATAAAGTTCTCAATCCCCCCGGTAAAGTTCTCTTAATTAACGGCCAATCATTTTTCATATCTTATGTTTTATAGTTAATAATTTTTAAATTATTGAAAGTTGCCCCATACCTCGCCAGCTTTTTATGGTAGCCTTAAGCACACCTAAAAAGATTGCGTTGTCGGGCCAAATAATACATGCAAATCGATTTTTTGGAAATTGTTCCCCCACAATAACCAACATCTACACAATTAACTTTACCTCCAGTACTTTACCCACATCTTTTATCAACACTCTCTCCTGCTCCATACTATCCCGCTCCCGAATCGTCACGGCTTTATCCTCCAAAGAATCAAAATCAACCGTCACGCAAAAAGGCGTACCAATCTCATCCTGCCGCCGATACCGTTTGCCAATCGATTGCGTCACGTCATATTCACAAGAAAAACTCTGGCTCAATTCATCTGCTATAGGCTCCGCTAATTTCATCAATTCTTCCTTTTTAGATAGCGGTAACACCGCCGCCTGATACGGCGCCAATTCCGGCTTCAGCTTCAACACCACCCTCTTTTCTCCCTTAACCTCTTCTTCTTGATATGCCGACAACAACACCGCCAACAATGTCCGCTCTACCCCAAACGTCGGTTCAATCACATGCGGCACATATTCCTCACCTGTCTCCGGATCTTTATACGTAAAACTCTGGCCCGAATTCTTGGCATGCAATTGCAGATCATAATCCCCTCGATAGGCAATTCCGTAAAGCTCTTTCTGTCCAAACGGCCAATCAAACTCAATATCCACCGTTCGCTGGGAATAATGAGCTCTCTCGTCCTCTGGAATCTCCACCTCATGAATCTTGCGCTTATCAATACCGCAAGCATCAATCCACTTCCGCATCCATTCCAACCACTCATCAAAATGATTCTGCCAACCATCCTCACCTACAAAATATTCGATTTCCATTTGCTCAAACTCCCTGGTCCGAAAAATAAAATTACCCGGTGTAATCTCGTTCCGAAAAACCTTACCCATCTGCGCCACTCCAAAAGGAATTTTTTGCCGTGTTGTAGTCACTATCGCCGGCCAATCAACAAACATCCCCTGGGCCGTCTCTGGTCTAAGATACGCCACTGCCGCCGCCTCCTCTTTCGGCCCCACGTATGTTTTAAACATCATGTTAAAGCTGGCTGATTCTGTAAACTGCCCCGCCTCTCCGCATTTCCCGCACGGCTCATTCACGTTAATCTCATCTGCTCTAAAACGAACGTGGCATTTCTTGCACTCCACTAAAGGATCAGCAAAATTATCCATATGCCCGCTAGCTGACCAGACTTTAGGATTCATAATCAATGCCGATTCCAAGCCCACTACGTCCCGCCGACTCTTCACAAACATATCCCACCAAACCCGCTTTATATTATTCTTAAGCAATACCCCCAACGGCCCATAATCCCAGCTGTTC
>QIFI01000021.1 GCA_003229735.1 Candidatus Anderseniibacteriota bacterium
ATGAGGGTTACGCGGATGTTATAAACATATTATTTTTACCCTCTCCCTAACCCTCTCCCTATCATATGCCCGCTAAAGCGGGCCGGGAGAGGGGATCCCCTCGACCTGTGAGCGATTACCTCCTATCCAATTGACACCGGCACCCAAAACCCTTAATCTCCCCATACCGTTGTCCTTTTCCAACTTACCGCAATCTTAAGGAGAAATATCATGAACGCAAAATCACCCATCGTGACTTACCAGCTGTACAGATTAAACATCAGCGTCATCAGAAATGTGCTTGTCATGCGTCATATAGACAGAAGACTTATTAATGAAAATATGGTGCAGGAATTTGGACAAGAGTTATTCAAACTAATCGAAACTGCAGAATATAGTAAATTCCTCCTCTCCTTCGCCAACGTTGAATTCTATTCACCGTCAGCTCTGGGAAAAATAATTACCGCCGACCAAAAAACTAAAGCCTCTGACAAAAAACTTAAATTGTGCGGTATCAGACCGGAAATCATGGAAGTCTTCGCCATTACGAAACTCGATCAGCTGTTCGATATTCATGACGACGAAGCCGTCGCCCTGGCCCGCTTCTAACCGCTATATAGCGGTTCTTTTTTACTCCTCATCACAAAAAAACCAACCAATAAACATCACCGCCGCCAATAATGGCGGCGTAATTTGAAATTTGATGATTGCGGCGCACCGCAGTGCTAGTGCCGGCGGCCGGCCGACGGCCACAGCCTAGTCCCGCCGTAGCGGGGAAAATTAGATGTGAGCCTTTGGCTCACATCAATCACCATTCCTCCAGAATCGTCTTCCGCTCCATCGGATCCAACGCTGTGATACTCGGATCTTCATAATATGAATCGCTTCTAGTGGCCGTAGTAGAAATTTCTTCCACCACCGCTCCGCTTTCCGTGGCAAAACTATGATACTTACCTCTTTCAATTAACAATTTGTCCCCCGGCTTAAGTTTAATATCCCGTCCCTCCAGATTCACCGTCATATCTCCCCACAATAACTGAAAAGTTTCTTCTTTCATTTTGTGCATGTGATTAGGATGTTTTTGCCCCGGTAACATTACCATTAATTTCTTGCAGTATTCCCGGTTTATCACGCTTACCAGGATCGCTCCCACCTGCCGAAACTTTTCAATCCCAAAATGGTGAGACAATTCAATGTCCACCTCATCTCCCAACACCACCTGCGCTTCATGCAGCATCCCCTTGGCATCATGCACTATTGATCTCATCTCACTAATTACATCCTCCTGCGGCTCCTCATAAATCGGCTGATTTGATCCATAGTCCTGCGAAGCCTTATACACCATTCTATACCTGCCAAATTCACCGCTGGTCAATTGTCCCGACTGTGCCGGCATGGCAAAAAACACATCTTCCCGGCCCAGCAGCTCTCCCTGCTTAATCGCCCGCCCAGCAAACACTCCCCGCTTCAAAGACTGCAGGGATTCTGTCTCCGCGTCATCATACTCCTTATTCGGAGATCCGGTAATTTGCCGCACCAGCAATGTTTCCTTGACCCAATTCTCCGCTTCTTCCGGATTCATCGAATAAGCATTTAATTCCTTCCCGGCTTCCGCGATTCCCACATGTCTTTCCAGAAGTCTAGCCCCCTTACTCACTGCCGCCTTACCCACATCCACATTGTCCGGCGCTTCATGTCCGGAATATCCCACTTGCACCTTCGGATAACGCCTAGCCATTCGCTCCATGAAATTCAAATGCACTTTATCACTCGGTGTCGGATACAAAGCCACGCAGTGCATCAAAGCCAATTCAATATTGCGGTGAGTAAAAAAGCTCACCAGATCATCAATCTCTTTTATGGTCAATCCCGCCGTAGAAGCCAGCACCGGCTTACTCGCCTCAGCCACTTTCTCCAACAACGGCCAATCGCTAGCACTGCAGCTGGCCACCTTTAATATATCCACTCCATGATCAAGCGCGTGCGGCACCGATTCTTCATCAAACGGAGTTATCACCAACTGCAATCCCTGGCTCTTTATCCGATTAGCCAGCTGCCCGAATTCATCCCAACTCAACCGATTAGCCAATAATCGCGGAATGTGCTTTACGTCCTGCCTATCCTTATAATCCGTGTGAATAAAAGTATCCAGGTTGCGATACTGCAATTTCACCCCGGCCCTTAAATTGTGCCGCCGCGCGATGTTGCCCATCGCGTCAATGATTTTATTGCCTAGCTCCACTTTTCCCTCATGATTATTCGCCACATCAAAGATGTGTAAATTCTCAAATCGGGGATTATTAGCCTGATTGATCATGATAACTTTTACAGTGATTTAATATTAAGATCATAAAACCTAACAATACACCGATAAACTGTCAAGTTGACACTAACAACTTAATGTTCTATATAATCAGACACAAGATATCCAAACATTTTACCAAAAAAATCCGTGTTCGTCACACAAACACGGATAAAAAACACTCACTCAATCAAGACCTATTAACAATGCTCCCAAAAAAGCCACTGAACTTCCTATAATCCGACATGGAAAATATCCATGCTGCCGCTCCTCTCGAGACAAAAAGACAAAAGCCCAAAGCACCGTAAAGGGAGCATCCAATCTTTTCAATGATGCTACCACCGCGGCGTGCTGAAAACGATAGGCCTCCGCTGCAAAAGCATTAGCAACTCCAAAACAAATTCCAACTATTACTAATCCCAGCAGCACCGGCACCAGCCGAAATTGACGAACGCTCTGATAATCACCAGAGCTCCAAGCCAATACCCCAAAGAAGAGCCCCCAAGCTAAAAACAATGTCATCCCCGGAGCAAAAGCACAGTCGGTCAATATCACACAGGTTTTATCAATAGGTATTGAAAACCCAGCCAGCAACGCAACCGTCAATGCATACCACAGCCATTCTCCTCGCTTCTGCCATATCTCCTGCCACGGCCCGATCAGGCGCATTCCATACTGCCGCGGGTCATAATGCAAAACATACAGCCCAAACAAAACGCTCACTATCCCCAGGAATCCCAAAAAACTTGGCCATTTATCAGTCCCTAGCAACGAAGCAGTACCAATCGCCACCACCGGCGACAATAAGGTCACATGCACAGCTATTGATGCCACAGACTTTTGCATAGCCTTAATCCAACAATAAGCAATGCCCACATTCAACATCACAGTAACCGTCAACCATCCCCAATATTCCACCGGAATTTTCTGTACATAAGACCATCCCCCATTTCGCACCAAAGAATAAGGGATCAACAACCCTGCACCAAGCCCCGACGCCAAACGAATCAGATTATTAGGAAATAACACTCCCTTTGATTCCATCTGCATCAGTAACTTCATTCCTACCCACCAAAAACTCATCAAGACTGCATATACCAAAACCAATAATACTGGCTGCATCACAGAAACTCCTTAATCAAATGTAAAAGTTCAAACCTAAACCGACCATTCAGCATACAACAATTGCAATTAAATGTCAAAGAAAAAACCGTGGGCCCCCACCACGGTTTACTTATACTAGACTACGCAAATGCCGGCCAGCCCCAATCCTCGGGCCGAAATTCCTCCAAAGATTCCAATACCTGATCAGCCTGTGCCACCTTGGATTTATCCAGCCGGTGATGCGGCACTGCCACCACCTGCATATTTGCCCCCTTACCAGCCAGCACCCCGCTCGCCGCGTCCTCAAACACCAATGCCTCAATCGGATGAACCTTAATCAGCGCGGCCGCCACCAGAAAAATTTCCGGGCTCGGCTTGCTTCGCTCCACCTGCTCTCCCGTCACAACTTTGTCAAATAAAGCAAACAGATCACGGTGATGTGATATCTTCATCTCATATGCTTCCAACGTGGAGCTGGTCGCGATCGCCAGAGGCACTCGACATCTCGCCAGATGCCTAATCAACCGCTCCGCCCCGGGCAGAAGTTTAGCTTCCGGAAACATCTCCCGCTCCCGAGGCTTACGCCATTCCAGGTAATCTTCCGGCGGCACGCTGTCATCAAGTTTCAATGCGTCATGCAGAATCTGCGCCGACACCTCCTTTTTTCTGCCAAACATTTGGCTCCTCACCTCCATTAGTTTCTCCCGCGGAAACTTTTCTCCGCTCATCCGCTCGGCATATTCCTGCACCATCACATCAAACATCCTCTCCGTGTCCAAAATCAACCCATCCATGTCAAAAATTGCGCTTGTTGCCTTACCAGTCATAGAAACTTTCCTTTCCTCATGTAGAGACTAACAAATATTGCGGTGCTTAGGCAATCCTCAACACCAACAATCACGTGACTACCCAAATTGACAAAGTTCAAACCGAATTCACATCCTATAAGCAAAGTATCCAACAAGTCAAATCAAATTTCGTAACTGCCCGTGGATCAAGGAGTCCCCTCTCCCCTCCAGGGGAGAGGGCTAGGGTGAGGGGTGAAATAATGACCAGAGAAGTTCCCTCAACAACCTTGGCCAAGATAACGCCTAATGCTTAATGCTTAATGCTTTTAAGCACCGCCCTCGCCGGTGCCCCATCCAAATCAACACTCAAAGGCAAACATAATAATTCATACTTTCCTGCCTCCACATCCTTTAACCATAACCCCTCTAAAATAATCACCCCGGCCCGCAATAAAATATCATGAGTCTTATCCTTTACTCCCTTTTTCTTAATCGACAACCCATCCAGCCCCACCAGCTTTACCTCTCGCTTCACCAGCTCCTCGGCCGCGATTTCATCCAGCGCCACAAAGTTAGTATCAAATCGATCCGCATCTCCATCTGAATTCCTGGTTTTAATTAAAATCCGCTGGCTCAAACCCCCTCCATCCCCCTTAACAGGGGGAATATCCATTGCCGTCACCACATTTTCCACAGCCGACAAATCAATAA
>QIFI01000114.1 GCA_003229735.1 Candidatus Anderseniibacteriota bacterium
TAATAAACCTTAATCCTTAAATAAATAATATAAGCCAAATCATATGTCAGAAGAAAACATTTCACCAAAACCAAAACCACAACCAGCCAAAACCGGCCCCACCAAAACTCGCAAAAAGCGCCGGGCTTTAACTAATCTGATCCTCATCATTGCCGTCATTGGCGCCCTGGCCCTGTTTGCCTGGGCCGAACAGCAAAGGCGGAGTGCCATTGCCGAATTAGAGCAGACCACCAAAGAACTGCAGGAAATTCGGGAAATTTCCCAGCAAACCGGAGCTGAAGTAAGCAAAACCGTCCTGGAAAATGTTAAAAAACACATGGATTTAGTCACCGACCCCGAACCAACCGTGGCCACCATTACTAATATCGAGGCCCTGCGCGAAACCAATCCGTTCTACGAGCGGGCCGATAATGGTGATAATCTGATCATCACTAATGAGCGGGCCGTCTTATACGACCCGGACCGCGACATTATTATCGATGTATTGCCGGTTAGAATTGAGCCAACGGACGAAAATGCCCCTGAAGGTGCCCAGCCGGAAGCCGGAGTCGGAAATGAACCTCCCGCCCAGGAAACCCCGGCTCCTGAAAACCAGCCCAATCCGAATCAGTAAAAAGAGGAGATAGGAGGTTTCCCTTCTCCCCCCTGGGGAGAAGGCCAGGATGAGGGGCGCAGTCGCCGCGCCAGTGGGAATTGGGACTTGGTCATTTGGTCATTAAAAATTCATTAGAAACTAAAAATTAAAAAGTAGAAATTAAAAAGGAGATGTCCCTCCTCCCCGCTGGGGAGAGGGCCAGGGTGAGGGGATATATAGATGCGAATTAGCCCATTATAAAACAAAAAAATCCCCCAACATATAATGTCAGGGGAGAGAAGCGGCTAATTAGCCGCTTTCCAAAAATATTCGGGAGACCTACATCCCCAGCCCCAGCGCCACTTCATCCATGGCCGCGAATACCTCATCCAGTCTCTGTGTCGATCCAAGCAAATCACCAGTTAGCACGCTTTCTTTTCCAGACGTATTAGCCGGAATATATAACGCGCTTCCCAAATATGCGTCTTCATTGCCCGTCGGCGCATCCTTGATAATCAGCGCTTGCTCCACATAACCAGACGATTCTGGCGAAGCCTCAAAGCTGGTTTCCGCCCGTAACGTGCGATCGCGGACAAAGTCATTATTATCATCGAAATAAGCCAGTATCCTGTGCTTTTGAGCCGAGACCTGAACTCCAAATTCTCCTCCGTCAATCACCACCTTCGTGCTGTTATTGGCCTGATTATAACCGCTGGTCACATCCTGCGGCAGACCAAACGAATAACTGTCATGGGTTCTCGCCTCTACGTTGCCGTCCACATCCACATTTAGCCCCCATACTTCCGCATCCGCCATATACTTTTCAGCATACGGCGCGTCCACACCATTAACACTGCTGGCGTCAAACTCAAACTCCCGGGCCGCCGCTGACACCACCAGATAAAATACCGCCGGCGATCCTTCACCAGTAACTTCAAAAACACCATTAGACGTCACCTTATCAGCCGCCAAGGAACTATAATTCCCGGCCTGGTACGAATAATCCATATAAGCCGTAGTTGACGCATCAACAGTAAGTTCAAAAGAACCATATACCTGCACATAAACCGCGGCTATGGCATACGCCTGCTCTCCTGATACTGTACCGTCATCTCCGGAAGCCAATTCATAGTAACTTGCCAATACTATGCCGGCCGCGCCAGACGCCGTACCTTGAATCCCTATTTTTGCGTTGACGTAACCTGTCTCCAGGTCAGTCAAGCTCGTCAGGGGAACACCGATCTCCATTTGCAGATCAACCGGCGTATTATCCGCCAGTGGCTCATCATACTCTATTAGCTGGAAATCTCTCATATTTACTGGATCTACGGCCAGCATCAATCGCGCTTCCAACCGCTCACATCTTAATTGACACCGCATTTTCACACCTCACTTCCGGGAAATAAATTGGGAAAGAAACCCGTTTCCATATACGGGACTAGATATATATAATATATATAAGCATAAATGTCAATTTTTTTCGGGTGAGGAAGCCTTCATAATCCGTTTCCCTTCTCCCCGTTGGGGATAAAGCAGGGGTGAAGAGCGTTCCCCTCTCCCCGATGGGGAGAGGGCCAGGGTGAGGGGGCGTAAGGTAGAAGCATTCTCCCCCTCCTTGAGGGGGAGCGAGAGGGGGTGAACAAGCGTGAGAGGCATCGTCGTGTTTGAACCCTAGATATTGGGCATTGTAATTTACTTGAAATTTCCTGCATGCGATTTAAAAATTCCCAATCGCCATTGGGTCTCGCCACGGGCGGAGTCCCGTCCCGCCGGAAATAAATTGAATCAAAATTTGAAATTTATAAGAAAGTGCTACACTAATTAACAATGAAACAAAGTCCCTACACTCACACTCCTCACACCCCTCCTCCCCAGCCTCAACCCGCTAAAAAAACCCCATACCTGGTGATCGGCCTGATTATTGGCGTCTTGCTCATCCTGACCATAGTCTTTCAATATGGCGGATATATCACCGCTCGCGTTATTGATCTGGGCAGCTCCTTCCTTAACGTCGACTCTCCATAAGACCATTTTTACACCCCCGGGATGTAAAAATAGCTAAATTAAAGCTAAGAGTGGTAAACTTAAATCATGCCGCCGTCTCTCATTCGTTCGGCCGTCTTACAGGGGATAAAAGCCACTCCGGTTGATATCGAAGTGGATGTATTGGCTGGCCTCCCTTCATACACTATCGTCGGCCTGGGAGACACTGCCATCAAAGAATCCAAAGAACGCGTTACCAGCGCTCTGACCAATTCCGGCTTCACTCCGCCTCGCCGCAAAACCATAGTTTCTCTGGCTCCGGCCAGCCTTAAAAAGGTTGGCTCCATGTATGATGTGCCGATTGCCCTGGGTTTTCTGCTGGCCAGCCGGCAAATTGAAGTATCTGCTAAAGAAATAACCGATAGTTGGTTTTTGGGTGAACTTGGCCTTGACGGAGCTATCAGGCCCATCCAGGGCCTTCTGCCCATTTTGTTGGCCGCCGAGCAGCTAAAAATAAGGCGCCTTTTTATACCTCCTCATAATATAGCCGAAGCCTCCGCCGCCGCTGACGTTATAAATATTTACCCCATCGGCAGTCTAACCGAACTTGTTCAGCACTTAAGCCACCAGAACAATAAAAGTGTACAGAAACTTGAGTATCATCAAACCGGCCATCAAGCTCATAAATCATCCCTGGACATATCTGACATTCAAGGTCAGGATCATGCCAAGCGGGCTTTGCTGATTGCCGCCGCCAGCGGCCATAATGTTTTACTCATAGGTCCCCCGGGCACCGGCAAAACTCTTCTAGCTAAAGCTCTGGCCGGTATCCTGCCGCCGCTCACCAAACCCGAATCATTCATTGTCACCTCTCTTTATTCCGTGGCCGGCCAACTTAAACCGGGCCAGGGCTTAATTACTGCTAGACCTTTTCGCGCCCCGCACCATGGCGCGTCCAGCGTCGCCCTGGTCGGTGGGGGAGCCCACCCCAAACCCGGCGAAGTCAGCCTGGCACATGGCGGCGTTCTCTTCCTGGACGAGCTTCCCGAGTTCTCTCGCCAGGTTCTGGATCAACTGCGCCAGCCTATTGAAGATGGCTATGTGACCATTTCCCGGGCCGCCGAATCTATTCAATATCCCGCCAATTCTCAACTCATCGGGGCCATGAATCCCTGTAAATGCGGCTATCTGGGATCCCAGCGCAAAGAATGTCAGTGTCCTCCCGGCGATATTGTCCGTTATCAGCGCCGCGTCTCCGGCCCCTTGCTCGACCGCTTCGATCTCCATGTTTTGATCAACGATATTCCCGCCCAGCAATTGCTAGCCGCCAAATCAGGCGGCCCGACTTCTAATGATTATCAGCGGCAGGCCCAAGCGGCCCGCGCCTTTGCCATCTCCCGCCAGCAAAAAACCAACAGCCAGCTAAACGCTAGAGAAGTACAACAATATTGTTCAGTAGACGATATCACTACTCGCCTCATGTATCAGGCCGAGCAAAAATTTCATTTGTCGTCCCGCGGCATCCACCGCCTGCTCAAAGTTTCCCGCACCATCGCCGACCTGGAGCCAAGCCGTGTCATCAAAGCCTCTCATCTGGCCGAAGCCCTTCAATACCGGGAACAACTCCAGCACGCCCTGCCGGAATTTATTTAGCCGGCTCTAAAACATTTCTCTTGATTTTTATGATAATATAAATTCATCAGTCTCCTATAATAATAATGATTAACATGATAATATAAATTCATGAGTGTTAGATCAATCACCTTTAGCCTCCTTATAGCCACTGCCATGATCAGCACTGTCGTTTTCGCCCAATCTCCCACGCCCACCCCAGCCCCGCCAACTCCCACGCCGCCAACTCCTACTCCCACGCCGCCAACTCCAGCCCCGCCAACTCCCACGCCAGCCACTCCCACGCCAACCCCTCTTCCCCCAACCCCCACCCCGCCGCCAGCTACACCCACCCCAGCCACGCCAACTCCTACTCCAGTCATTACCCTGGCGCCCACCCCAACTCTCACCCCCACCCCGGGCCCCAATCTTCCCCCGGTGCTAAGCGTCCCCAGTCAAATCACCGTCACTCAAGGCCAGATAGCCGGCGCTAACATCTTTGCCACTGATGTCGATGGCGACGCCATAACTCTTACTCTAGCCGCTCCCAGCAATCCCTTATTATCCTGCTCCTTAAACGCCCCCTCTTCACCCAACTCCACCCCAGCCCCCACCCCAACCTCCCCAACCACCCCAGCCCCCCCCCCTCCGCCCGTTATTACTCCCGGGCCGTCTGCACCCACGCCAACCCCGACACCGCCCCGCGGAACTCGTC
>QIFI01000017.1 GCA_003229735.1 Candidatus Anderseniibacteriota bacterium
CTATCAAAATCGGTAACGATAAACTTACAAATGTAACCACCACATCAAACCAATAATGAATCATCTGTACTTTCGTTGTCCGATTATTTATCCATTCATACATATCTTAGTATAAAACTACAACACTCTACTTATAAACTACAACACCCGGAGCGATGAAGGTGTGATGAAAGTGTCAGGTGCCTTCACGCATATAATACCCCAGACCACCATAGTTCACTATGGTGGTATTTTTCATGTTCCGGGACGTGGATTCGAACCACGATTAGGAGGACCAAACCCTCCCGTCCTGCCATTAGACGATCCCGGATGTATCGATTTTATACCAGTTCAACCGCCTTTTTTCAACTTTTACCGCCTAACGCTTACCGCCTGGCGTCAATCCCTATCCCCCAAACACTTCCTTAACGTTTCGCATCAGCTCGTCCTCCTTCTGCTGTCTGGTTTCAGCCAGCGACAAGCCTCTGCCATTTCCATTCTCATTAAGCACCATCTTAATCTTTACCTTTCCCCCCAGCAGGTCCGACAACTTATCCGCCACCACCTGCTTATTCTTTGATCCTTCAAAAAAGTTTCGATGCAGTCCATAATTAGCTTCAATTAAAATTGTATTTCCGCTCACCTCCTGCGGCCTCACCGCCCGAAGAAAAGTCGATGCCACTGGATTACTGCTCTTTATCTGCTCTATCAATGCCGGCCAAACCTTCTCCACGTCAGCCAGCTTATAATTTCCCTCCACCAGGACCCCGCCTTTATCTTTATCTCCCTGGGGAATTTCATCGGGACCCGGCGGCGGTGCCGAATCCGCGGCCTCCTCACTCACCGGCACAGATCTTGGCGATTCCACTACAGCTACCGGCTGGTTATTCTCCCGCGGCCTGGATGGCGCGTCTGGTTTCTTATTTCTCACTGCCTGATGTTTGCTGTTTACCTCACCCTTGACCCGGCACACTGTCAATATCGCCAAATGGATCGCCAGCGCCGGCTGGGGCACGTACGCCAGATCCTGCGTGGCCTGTAATAACGTCCGGATAATTATTGGCAGCCTGGCCAGAGCATTATTCTCTGCTTCGAATGATCCGGCTTTTATCTCCTGATTCTCCACCAGCGCCACCGCGCCGTCTCTGGCTGTCCGAATCACCTCCCGCAAAAATTGCTCCGGATCAACTCCCTCCGCCAGCAATTGCCCAACTGCCGACAACGCCGGCGCGCTTTCCCCGCGAATCATGGACTTAAGAAAATCCTGCAGGTATTTATCCGCCGGCAATCCTAAAAATTCCACCAGCTTATTTTTAGTCACTTCACCCGCTTGCATGGTTAACACCTGTCCCAACAGCGACTCCGCGTCCCGATAACATCCATCCGATCGATCTATAATAAAATCAATTACCGCTTCATCCGCCTCTCGACCTTCTGCTTTTAACAAATATCTCAATCGACTTGTCATTTCCTCCCGGTCTGCCCGCCGAAACCGATACACCTGGCATCTCGATAAAATAGTCGGCAATACTTTATGCAGTTCCGTCGTGGCCAGAATAAATATCACATGCTTTACCGGTTCCTCTAAAGTCTTCAGCAGGGCCGTCGAAGCTTCGTTGGTCAGCATGTGCGCCTCATCAATAATATATATCTTATATTTTCCCAGGGTCGGCACTGTATTTACCGTTTCTCTAAGCGCCCGAATATCATCTACGCCACGATTACTAGCCGCGTCAATCTCCATTATATCCATCTGTCTGCCCGCCTCAAATGCCTGGCATGCCGGGCATTTTCCGCATGGATCAGCCTTATCAGGCTTAAGGCAAGTCACTCTTTTAGCCAGAATTCGCGCCGTACTTGTTTTCCCGGTTCCCCTCGGCCCGTGAAAAAGATAGGCATGCGTAATATTATCCGTCTCAACAGCTCTAGCCAATGTTTCCGTCACATGCTCCTGCCCCATCACTTCACTAAACTTCACCGGCCGATATTTTCTATAAAGTGTTGTCATTCTATCCACAATACCTGCTCATCCCCTACTTGTACATTTCACCAGTGATTTATGCCAGCCCGACCAAAAAAGATCACGGAGGCTTCTGAAATAATTTCACCCCTCACAACCAGCTCCGACAATCCTAAAGTCTTATAGATCAGCCTGTCTTCAAATCTACCCAATCGGCGTTGTCGGCCCCACTTTCTCCACCTTCGCCGGCACCGGTTGGCGCTTGAAAATCAGGAATTTACTACCCAGAAAATTCAGAAACAATATAATGCCAATCGCCAGCACCTTAGCCACGTTATCTTTCTGATCCCCGGCCGCGTTCTCAATAAACACCACCCGAAAAGCAAAGTATGATACCAGCAGCTGATTAAGCACCCAGGTAATAAAGTTCAGTACAAAATAAGCCGTCCACTGCCGCATCACTTTTTCGCTCTTATCCCTGAATGTCCAGTACTTATTCAGAATAAAGTTGCTCACAATCGCCAATAGCACGCTCACATTATTAGCCACAATAATCTGCTGTCCAGACACCACATACATAGCCGTGAACCCCATCCCTCTAACCAGTAAATTATATGTTCCAAAATCTACTATCGCCCCAATCGTTCCGGTTACTCCAAACTTCAAAAACTGCCGAGCCGTATTCTGCCACCTCAACGGTACCGAGGCCACTATCTTTTCTCCAATATTTTTTAGCATAAGCATCCTCCCAAAAATAACTTGATTAGGTCTCGTTCAATATGTGCCAAGATACGGCTTTTCTGTTGCGACGCACCACAGTGCTAGTGCCGGCGCCCGGCCGACGCACCACAGTGCTAGTGTCGCGCACGACGGATTGAAGAAAAGTTGTAGATTGGTTTATCTTGAGCGAAGTCGAAAGGTGCATAGGGGGCGAGAGATGATTAAGTTATTTTTGGGAGGATGCTTACCTATGCATTACATTCTCAACCGCTCCCCACTCCGCCTCTCCATTTTCCGGTAATAATACTGTCACTTCATCCCCCTCTTCCGCCTTGTAAAAAGTCACGCTGGCCAATAGTATTTTATATATCTTCCCTTCCGCGTCCACTCCAAAATTACCCTGTTCATCTACCACCAGGTTTCCCACCGCTCTAACTCTGTCAATCGGTTTGATCTGCTTATACACGAACGATCCATCAGCCCCCACCGTTAATTTCAAAACATCTCCTTCCACCAGTTTCGACTTGGAAGCGTAATTAGGCGGCACCGGATACTCCTGCCCATCATTTCCCTGCATGTTTTGCCCGTCGAATACCCCCTCCACTATCCTTTCTCCGCTTATCTCATAATCTTCCTCATCATGTTCCCGCCTCTCTGCGGACACCTCAACACTACCCTCAATTACTTGACGGACATACTGTATATTTCTCTCTGCTTCATCTAATCGCTGTTTTACCAGCGCCAGAGTGTGGGGTTCAATTTCCATAGCGTGGTTATATGTCTGTGTTGATTAGCCTTTTATGTTATTCCAATGTTATTTTAATACTACATCCTATTTACTAATTTACCAACCATTGTTTTTCTAAAAATATCATCTGCGGATATAGTACAACAATATGTCAGTGCGAGTAATTCATTATTTATTCATTGAAAATTCAATAAAAATTAATAATTAGAAAGTGAAAATTAGAACCATGTCTAAAAGAACTGCCCTGATAATTCTCATTCTGATCGTCATCACCGGTATCGGCATCCGCTCCTACGGCCTGACCGCTCGCAGTCTCTGGTTCGATGAAGCCTTTTCCTGGCGGCTGGTTCAGTTTCCTTTTACCGAAATGATCACCCGGGCCGCCGCCGATGTTCACCCGCCCCTCTATTATATATTGCTCAAAGGCTGGAGTTTCTTCTTTGCCACTTCCCTATTGTCTCTCCGGGCCTTTTCCGTCACTCTGGCCGCCGCCACTCTGCTGGCGGCTTATCTATTTACCGCCGAAGCCATGCGCTCCCGCTCCATAGGTCTTTTTGCCTCTGCCCTCCTGGCCGTTTCCGGCTTTCAAATCCAATATGCCTGGGAAGCCCGCATGTATACTCTAGGCACCGCTCTAGTTCTTCTATCCTCCTGGCTTCTGCTCAAAGCCATCCGTCAAAAACCCCAGCGGCTGCCCTACTGGATCGGTTATGGCCTGGTCACCGCCGCTTTCGCCTATATTCACTACTTCGCTTTTTTTACCATCATTGCTCAAGTCATTTTTCTACTGGGCCTGATTATTATTCGCACTCGGGGTCGGCTGGGTGAAATTCTGCAGTGGCGCCTCACCTGGTATGCCGCGGCTTCCGGCTTGATTATGATTCTTCTCTATTTGCCCTGGCTCTCTACTTTCATCCGCCAAAACAGTCAGGTCCAGGAATCATATTGGATCCCGCCCATCGGCGGCTGGTCTATTCCCGATACTTTTTATCGCCTGCTGGCCCCTACTTCCGGTATCCCTGCCCATACTGGCATCGGCTGGATTTTACTAGCCGTTACACCTATGGCCCTGGTCATTCTCTCCTGGCTGCTGCTGGTTTCTCTGCCGGCTCTTCGCCGCCGCCACTCCGATGCCGCTTGGCTGATCATGTGTTCAGCCAGCCTGCCTTTTCTGATTAGCATTTTGCTGTCGTTCCTGGGCCAAAGTCTTTATCAGGATCGCTTCTTTGTTTTTGCCCACCTTTTTATCGTCATCGGCCTGGCCATTGTCATCTATCAAATCAGGTCCAAAAAATTACGTCTGGCCGCCATCACTGTCATATTAACCGCCTCACTGGCTACTTATATTGTCTACTGGCAGGAGCTGAATATTTTTAATCGCCCCGGAGTCCGGGCCGCCGCCCAGCAAATTTTCGACCAGCGCCAGTTTGGAGAACCTATCCTGGTCACCTCTCCTTTTATCTTTTTTGGCGTTG
>QIFI01000100.1 GCA_003229735.1 Candidatus Anderseniibacteriota bacterium
AACCCTCTCCCCTGAAGGGAGAGGGGAAACTGGATTACTGCTTTATTCCTTTTAGGAAGGATAGAACTCTTATAAGCAAGCGGTTACGAAATTTTGTAGTGATGTTACCGTAGATATTCAAGGAGGTTGCCGGGGTGGATGATTTGGGGAGCTATATTATATTGATTGGCGAAGGCGCGGGAAGGAGGAGCGGCATGGGGATGGAAGCGAATGTTGAAGGGGTGGATGTCGCGGCCTTGTTTGATGACAAGTTCGACGGTGCTGTCGTTGCGTGATTGCCAAAAGAAGAGATCTTCATGGCGATTATGAGTTACGCTTTGCTTGAATATTTCGGAGATGACAAAGTTTTCAAATAATTGGTTGATATCGCTGCGTCTGGTTGAGACAGTCCATTCCCGCTGAAGAGCATTTTTTACGCCGTTATCCAGAAAGTAGTATTTGCGGCCGCGGCTGATTTCTTTGACGCTATCGGTGTGATAAGAGGGGAGACTGAATATGACGAAAATTCCTTCGAGCAGGTCGAGGTAGCGCTCAACGGTTTGACGAGAAATATTAAGACGGGTGGCCAGCTGATTGCCGGAGATAGTTTGGCCCAGGGCACCGGCCAGCTCCAGGAGCAGGCGACGGACATCTTTGGGATTGCGGATGAGGGAGGCGGTAAACATATCTTTAAGCAGATAATCACTGATTAAGTTAGTGAGATATGTTTGGGGATCGGCGGCCAGGTAGCTTTCGGGATAATTGCCAAAAACCAATCGATTTAAGAGCAGAGCTTTAATTTGTCCGGGAAAATTTTGATGATATTGACCGGGCGGCTGGTCTGGTTGATACCACCTTTGCTGATTTAAAACTTCACTGAAGAGCAGGGGGGTGAGGTGGAGTTTTTCATTGCGGCCGGTGAGTTCGGCGGCGGCCAGATTCAAGAGAGTGACACTGGAGGAGCCGAGAAGAATTATTTTGGTTTTAACGCGGGCATCGTACCAGCCTTTGGCAATGCGGCCGATGTCTTTGACCCGATGAGCTTCGTCGATAACCAATACCTGATCGGCGCCCAGGCTGCGGATAGCTTCAATTGGATCCAGCTTAGCGGCGGCGCGAAGGCGATCGCGATCAATTTCCCAATCCATGTTGAGCAAGTGGCCCGAGTAATTATGAAAAATGTGATTAATTAAGGTGGTTTTACCAACCTGCCGAGCGCCAATCAGGAAAAGAACTTTGTGGTTGGTGAGAGACTTTTTAATTTTGGTTTCGAGAACGCGGGGAATGTATGTATCCATATTGATAACCATAGTTTACAACATGGGTACTCAAATTGTAAGGTATGGTTTGGTGGATTAGTGGTTAGCGGAGCTGGATAGGTGATTATTGTGAGCCCTACCGAGTGTGATTTATCGGGAGAGTTGGTGAAAGTAATTTAGCATTTCCTTTACATCTGTAATGATGTAATTTGGGTATATGACAGCTCAAGACCTAATAACATTTTGGGAGCAGGGAGCAAACGAAGCCTGGTTAACTGCTCAAGCCTTAATAAAGTCTAAAAGATATTTACATGCTTTATTTTTCTGTCATCTAGCATTGGAAAAGGAGCTTAAATCCAAGTATGTTGCCCGACATGATGAACCAGCACCACCCGTTCATGATTTGGTATGGTTACTGGGTAAGACTGAAATTAAATTGGACAAAATAGACATTGAATTGCTGGCTGAAATAAATAAATTTAACATTTCGGGTCGTTATGAAGATTTCAAATTAGATCTTTATAAGCAAGCAACGTCAAAATATGTGGTGGATTGGATGGAAAAAACGTCGGTAATCCGGGAGAAAATTAAGGCTGAATAATATGGAGCAGGCTGATTATAAAGTGGATCCGCAAGCCGTTGATATCGCCCGCAAGCTGGGAAAATTAGTTCAGTCAGCTAATATTGATGTTCAACAGGTGTTGTTATTTGGTTCCCGCGCCAGGGGGAATTGGGCTAAATGGAGCGATGTTGATATATGCGTAGTGTCGCCGGATTTTGGGCGAGACGTATCTGAAGAAATGGGACTGCTTTTGCGCCTAACGGCTAGTTTGAAGTCTTCATTACCGGTTGAACCAATACCGCTGACGCCTGATGGTTTGAATGATAAATACAGCACATTGGCCAGTGAAGTTCGTAAATACGGGGTGCCGGTGGAGATAGATTAGAAAGCTTCATTGAGAGAATTTAGAAAAGTTTAAAGCTTTAAAGGTTTAAAACAATGTTTAAAGCTTGGCTTTAAATTGGAGAGATTACTTAAGCTAGGGGTGTTGGATTGGTGTAGTTCTAATAATCGTTAGACAGTCACTATTCGCTTATGAGGATAAATTTAGTGGTTACCATTTTCTACCTCGTAGATAGGAAATGGTAATATTGCGGAATTTCTGAAATTCTGATAATATATAGTAATCATGAAGAAAATTACGAAAATAAGTATTATCAGGTCTCGAGGGCAGTTGACTATTCCGGCGGCTATTCGTCGGGCCGCGCAATGGTTGTCACAGACCCGCCCGATAACCGTGTCGCTGGAAGAAAATGATAAAGTGGTTATTAGCAAGGCCACAGAACCTGTAAATTGGGATCAATTATGGGGTTTGATTAGACAGGCCCGAGAGAAACGGGGACGACAAGGTAATTTGTCAGGGTTTATCGCGTCTGATCGACAGCGTCACTAAGCCACCATGCAAGATAAATCTGGTATGAAATCACAATCTTACGTGGTTGATTCTTCAGTGATTGTTAAGTGGTTATCAAATTATAATGAGCGACGAGTGGCTCAAGCTGATCAGTTGCTGCGTGATGTGCAGGAAAGCCGAGTGACATTAAGCGCTCCGCAATTGGCTATTTATGAGGTATCCAATGCCTTATTGAAAGGCAAGCAGCTGCCACCGGCTGAAGTGAGTCGATTATTACATATTTTGTACTTGATACCAATTGATTGGGTAACCGAAACGGAGGAGCAGATTATGGCTGGATATAGAATTGGCCATCGATATAACATGACGGTTTACGATGCGGCTTTTGTGGCCTTGGCAAAGGCGCGAGAGGCTAAGCTGGTGACTGATAATATCAAGCATCAAGGAAAGGCTAAGGGAGTGGAAGTTTTAGCCTTGGCTGATTATTGATGGTTAATTTAGGTAGACTCGGCGGGATTTGCCCGCCAATTCGGCGGGTTTTCGCCTGATGGCTCGAAAACTTATGGTAGACGCGCCGGGATTCGAACCCGGGACCTCGGTCTTATAAGGGCCGCGCTCTAACCAGCTGAGCTACGCGTCTGCGCTTAAGGTTACCTAAACCTGGTTATAAGTACTATATTTATTGCACCAAATGAGAATTTTGGCTACATTTTACGCACGCGCGTGTAGCTCAGTGGTTAGAGCATCACATTGACATTGTGGGGGTCGAAGGTTCGATTCCTTCCACGCGCACCAAGTGAAAGAGATATATTGTTTGTGGTAGGCTCGGTTTTACATGTTTGACGAGTGATGAAAAATGAGCATATAGTGTGGGGAGTTGTTCTTACACTTTTTTGATTGACCAAGACATAAAGGAGAAAGAAGGATGACAAAAGATAGGATGCATGCAGATGATGATTGGTTGTTAACTCCGGAACCTACAAGTTCTGATCCGAGGGGCTTTGAAGGTGCGGACGACGTTTTGGAAGTTGATGATGATTTTCTACTGGTGCCGTTGGAGGAAGATGATAAAGATCCTGATGAGAATGAAGATGAATAATATTGGGGAGCGGGACCAAGTGTCCCCCTTTTTTTATAGGCCAACTCTATAACATCTAGTGGTTAAATTTAAAATGAGCATGGTTAGATAATATTGAATTTTGGATTAATAATGTTAATTTTAATGAATAGGGTTGACAATTAATCTAAATGAATCAAATAAGAAAAATAATAATTATAATAGCCGTGGTGGTTTTGGTGACAGCTCTTGGATATATTGGTTATATGAATATTACAACTGAATTAAATATAGTTTCATTGTTTTTAAAATTTCCAAAGAATATTACGATCCAAGAAACAAATACAAGTAAGGGGTGTGGAGATATTTTTGTCTACAAAGTTAATGACGATGACACTGTTGGAATTTCAGTGTCTGCCAGAAGTAATATATTGAATCTTACAACTATAAAAAAATCTTTTGAAATAGGAAAAACTGATGGGTTAAATGTTGAACTTCAGATAAGAGGGCGTAAGGTAGCACGAACATATTGTACTGATGTTGGTTATAGCAATCAGAAAAAATCAAGCAGGCTAACGGGAAAATACGGAACAGCAATTATATCCATTTCAAATTATGCCGAACTTCCACCGGGATCAAAGAAGAGAAATCCAAACGGTTATAAAACCACTGTAATATTAAAAGATGTAAGTTTTATTGATGAGAATGGCAATGATGTAGATATAACTATTGGCGAACAGATATTTAAGGACGTGCAAGTTGGCTGGTATCCTGGATAGAAGCTTTAATATCCCAACTTTACACACCAGGTGTGTAAAGTTGGGGGAGCTTGTTTTAAGCTTGACAAGGGTTGGTTTTGGTATAGCGTGGATGAAATAGTTGTTTCTTTGACAGTTGAATATTCTTTCAGGTAAAGGAGAAGCTGGGATGACAATGAAAAAGAGGAAAAAGATGATCGGAATAAAAGATGCATTGTTTAATCGGGGTGAGGCTTTGGCTTATGATGACGTATTATTGGTGCCGGGTTATTCAAGGGTATTGCCGGCAGAGGTGTGTCTGCATTCTCAATTTTCCCGACGGATCAGGTTGAATGTGCCGCTGGTGAGCGCGGCCATGGATACGGTGACAGAATCAGCTATGGCAATTGCCATGGCAATAGTGGGC
>QIFI01000014.1 GCA_003229735.1 Candidatus Anderseniibacteriota bacterium
TAATCAGTAACTAGTAATCAGTAACTAGTAATCAGTAACTAGTAATCAGTAACTAGTAATCAGTAACTAGTAATCAGTAACTAGTAATCAGCACTGTGGTGTGTCGCAATTTTCAAGTGTCAATTTTTAAGCACGACGTTGTGCTTTTTCAGCTTTATCTTCTCTTTAATAAGAGTAGAGCTAATAAGAGTAGAGAGATTACGAGTATTTAATTTGTTATGGTATTAGTATATACTGTTAATATATAAATTATGGCAGATCAAGAAGATCAAGAAATACCACCGCCGGATTTACCTTTGGCTCCAATAGGAAAGAAGAAACCATCTGGAAAAGAAAGTGGTGGATTGGGTAAGGAAGGTGCGCCTGGAGTGCCGCCCCCGCCATCATTTCCGCCGCCAGGCGGGGGGGCAGAAGCTAGTTTGGCCGGCGGGCCTACAGGTGACAAGGGATTAAAATCACCGGTGGGTGAGGCGCCGGGCGGGGGAGTGGACGCGCCAGATCCTTTTTTGGCGGGTGGAGTAAAAAAAGCGAGTACATCAAAAGATTCAGAAGCAATGAAAGTAAAAGGTGCAAAAATTCCAACCACGGGGGCGGTGGATTCGATGAAGGTGCCGGAGCCTCCAGGTATCGGAGCAGTACCGAGTGTTGAGGAGACGCCGCCTATTGCCCCGACGGCTTTTCAAAATTCGGATGTTCCCAGGGGGAGGCACCGCAAGTTTATAGCCTGGTTGGGAGGTTTGATAATTTTATTGTTGTTAGGGGCTTTGGGAGTAGTCGGGGTGAGGTATTTTTTGGCTAGAGAAGATAATAATCCACCGGTTGAAGTGGCGGATGATACGTCGTCGACGGACATTAATGGTGATCTGCTTTTGGCGGAGACACCGACACCAGAGCCTACTTTAGAGCCGGATCGAGATTTGATCGTAACGGATGATGACGAGGTGGTAGAGGATAAGAATATTGTAGAGGATGGTGATGGTGACGGGTTGACGGTGGCGGAGGAGGCTTTTTATGGGACGGATCCGGAATTAGCAGATACTGACGGAGATGGTTTTAATGATGGAGAGGAAGTGAGAGCCGGCTATGATCCGTTGGGGCCGGGCAAGCTGGATTCTGATAATGATGGTTTTCCGGATCCTGATGAGCGGGAATTTGGCAGTGACCCATTTAATCCGGATACTGACGGTGATGGGTTTAGTGATGGGGACGAAATGGCCAATGGTTATAATCCGCTGATCCCATCACCGGGAGATAAGTTGTAAGAAATTTTTAATTTTTAGTTTTCAATTTTTATTGAATTTACAATTACATAATTTTAAATCTCCGTAAATTGAAAGACTTCAAAAATACCCGTTTTTGCGAGGCCCGGAGGCCGAAGCAATTTCGTTTTAAATATTGGTCCTTGCTAAGTCTGTTTAGCGACTTCGGTGATTCCGTCTTCAAACACGAGATCGCCATGTCTCGCCACAGGCGGAACTCGCAATGACGTGGGTTAGTTTTTAATGTATGAAATGCCAGTAGGGTTACAACAATGTGAAGAGTTGCCAGTTAGTTTTGAGGATGTTGAATTGTTGTGGAAAAGGGTGCGGGAGGAAACCGGAGCGGGTGATGATGAGGTGACCGTGAAATGTGTGAGCGAGGAGGAAATTAGAAAATTGAATCAGAAATATCGGGGGATAGATAAGAGTACCAATGGGCTGACTTTTTCGTATGGTGATGGACGGCATGATATCGCGTTGAGCTTAGAAGTGGCGGAGCGGGAGGCAGAGCAGAGGGGATTGGATTGGTCTGATTACGCGGCCTGGCTAGTGGTGCATGCATTATTGCACGCGGGCGGGATGGATCATGCCAGGTCGGGGGAGGCAGAGGAAAAGACGCGGGAAGCGGAGAAGAGAATTTTGCGGACCAGCGGGTTTAGGGAGTTGGAGTAGAAACATCCTGGGAAATATTTTTGGAAGTTTTTTGGAAGTTGAACTTCCAAAGTTTTGGGGTGGTGCGAGTTTCAGTAATATACTAAGGCACTGTGCAAAAAGCAGGCGGTTGTTTTTGTGGTAAAATTTTAGGGAGCATATGTCTACCGGACACAAAAAATGGCAGAAAGCGAGGACCTTTAATGAGTCGTATAGCCATGCCTGGAGGGGCCTGGCGCGGGCTGTCAGGACGGAAAGGAATTTCCGAATACAGTTAATCGGGTTGGTGCTGGTGATGGCGGCGGGGTGGTGGCTGGGCGTGTCGGCTATAGGGATGGCTATTTTATTGTCTATATCGACTTTGGTGTTGGCGCTGGAGCTGGTTAATACGGCAGTGGAAATGTTGGCTGATGTGGTGCGGCCACAGTATCATGACACGGTGGGCGGATTGAAGGATGTGGCGGCGGCGGCTGTTTTAATTGCCAGCGGGGCCGCGATATTAGTGGGGCTGTTGGTTTTTGGGCCGATAGTTGTGGGGTAAGCAGCTCTTTGGTTACAATATAAAGATAATAATAAGATATGAAGCAACTAATACATATTACCGGCGTGGATGTCGGGTCTTCGGTGACCAGGGTGGCAGTGGTGCAATCTGATCCGGCTAAAGAATCGCCCACCTTGCTGGGGATTGGGACGTCGGAGATGGAGGGGATGCAAAAAGGGGTGGTAACAGACGTGGATGACGCGGTGAAGTCTTTAAATCAGGCTTTGGATACGGCAGAAAAGGTGGCGGGAGTGCCGATTGAAAGGGCTCTGGTGAGTATTAACGGATCGCATATATCTTCGCAGAATTCCCGGGGAGTGATTGCCGTGAGCCGGGCGGATGG
Source organism: Candidatus Anderseniibacteriota bacterium (assembly GCA_003229735.1). Lineage (GTDB taxonomy): Bacteria > Patescibacteriota > Andersenbacteria > UBA10190 > UBA10190 > SZUA-179. The sequence goes on from QIFI01000014.1 coordinate 2,795, forward strand.
AGAAATTACGGCGGAAGATGTGGCCAGAGTGATAAATGCCGCCCAGGCAGTATCTTTGCCCAGTAATCGGGAGATTTTACATGTGCTGCCGCAGAGTTTTATTGTGGATGGCCAAGAGCAAATAACTGACCCGGTGGGAATGACCGGAGTTCGGCTGGAAGTGGAGACTCATATGGTGGAGGGATCGACGCCGTTTATCCGGAATATTACCAAGGTGGTTAATCAATCGGGGGTGCACATAGATGACTTTGTGTTCGCGCCGCTGGCGGCGGCCGCGGCGGTGCTGAATAAGAAGCAGAGGGAGCTGGGAGTGGTGCTGGTTGATCTGGGGGCCGGGACCAGCAGTCTGGTGGTGTATGAAGATAATCAGCTGCTGCATACGGCGGTTTTGCCGCTGGGTTCTTCGCATATTACCAATGACGTGGCTATTGGGCTTAGAACATCAATTGATGTGGCCGAGGAGATTAAGCGGCAATATGGCACGGCCTTGCCGGATACCATCAAGAAATCGGAATCAATTATGGTGGAGGCGGACGGTGAACAGGATTCGGTATCACGGAAAGAATTAGCGGACATTATAAGTGCGCGGTTGGATGAGATATTCGCTTTTGTGGATAAGGAATTAAGGCAATTGGGCAAGTCCGGGTTATTGCCGGCCGGCATAATATTTACCGGGGGCGGGGCTCATTTACCGGGGGTGGTTGAAGTAGCCAAGAAGCGACTGCGACTGCCGGCTAAGCTGGGAAATATTCAAGCATTTGAGGGGTTGGCTGAACAGACTTCGGATCCTTCATCGGCGGTGGTTCTGGGATTGACTTTGTGGGCGCTGGAGCAAGAGCAGGCGCCGAGTAAAAAATTACCGTCGCTGGCTATACCGAATGTGAGGGCAGGAGTGGGGAAGATGAAAAACTGGTTTAAGAATTTTATACCATGAGATTAGTAACTGGTAATCGGTAACCAGTAACCAGTAACTGGTAATCAGTAATTGGAGTGGACAAGATGTTTGTTCGGTATGAACAGGATTGTTGTTGACAGAGTCAGCAGGCGGCGTACTCTGTGTAGATATGCCACTTAAGCGACCATCTATAGAGAATGTAGCCAACATTAAAGTAGTTGGGATTGGTGGTGGAGGAAACGCGGCCTTGAACAGAATGGTGGAGGCGAAAATTAAAGGAGTGGAGTTTGTGGCGGTCAATACGGACGCACAGGCTCTGCATTATTCAGGAGCTGGAACTAAATTACACATTGGACAGGCTTTAACCAGGGGTCTGGGAGCGGGCATGGATCCATCAGTTGGTCAGCAGGCGGCGGAAGAAAGCCGGGAAGAGGTACATGAAATTGTAAAAGGAGCGGATATGGTGTTCGTGACAGCCGGTTTTGGAGGAGGAACCGGATCAGGAGCGGGGCCGGTGATTTGTGAGATTGCCCGGGAGACGGGGGCGCTGACAGTGGCGGCCGTTACCAAGCCTTTTTCTTTTGAAGGACAGCAGAGAATGACTTTGGCGGAGGAAGCTTTAGTGGAATTAAATGATCGGGTGGACGCGGCGGTGGTGATTCCCAATGATAGATTACTGCAGATTATTGACAAGAAAACCAGCTTGCTGGATGCGTTTAAAGTAGTGGATGAGGTGTTAAGACAAGGAGTACAGGGGATTTCAGATCTGATTACCCAGCATGGAATGGTAAATGTGGACTTCGCGGATATTAAAGCGACAGTGCAGAATGCCGGATCCGCTTTGATGGGTATTGGGCGGGCGAGCGGGGAGAACCGGGCCGTGGAGGCGGCTCGGGCGGCGATTGAGAGCCCGTTGTTGGATATAACAATTGATGGGGCGAGAGGATTAGTGTTCAATATTACGGCCGGTGATGACTTGCGGATGTTTGAGGTAGAGGAGGCTTCCCGGATTATTACCGAGAACGCGGATCCAAAGGCCAAGGTGATCTTTGGAGCGGTGATTGATCCGGAGCAGGTGGAAGAGGGAGAGCTGAAGATTACAGTGGTGGCCACGGGTTTCGATAAGCCGGAAGCAGTGCGGGCGCCCAGGCAGGCG
>QIFI01000006.1 GCA_003229735.1 Candidatus Anderseniibacteriota bacterium
CCCGCGATTTTTAGACTTGTCACCTGCTTGCCCCGACGCCACAGCCACATCCGTCCTCCCATCATGAAAAACAAGGCACTAATCAAAACCGAACCAAAAGGCTGGCCGTAAAATCGTCCGTGCGCGAACAGCGCCGCCAGACCCAGGACCGGAATAGCAATCGGCACAAATACCCCCAGGCTAACCACCGGATAAAGTGGAATCAGTCCCAATATGGCGATCAGATAAGCCGCGAATTGCTTCAACGTAAAAGGACCAATTACCTTATCCTCTATATCCACAAATTGCGGCACTTGAAATCGCATATGTTTAGTAACTAGTAATTAGTAAGCAGTAACCAGTAATAATCATTGGCGGCCTATAGATCGAATCATACCATTTATCAGCCGCGCGACCTCATGAGCCTCCGTCATTAAATTATCGCAACTAACATGATTAATATATTGTAAATCCCTAGCCAATAATAAAAAGCTTTGAACTTCAGAAACCGAGCCCCTGGCTTGATGATAAAATCTTATCTTATCTTTAAAGTGATATCTCGAAAAACCCTCTGCTATATTAGCAGTTATCGAACTGGAAGCTCGGCGCAACTGATTTGTCATTCCATATCGTTCATCCGACGGAAAATCTTTCGTAATCTGGTAAATTTTCAAGGCCAGCCCATGCGCTTTTTGCCAGGTATCTAAATCGTAGAAATTAACGACAGTCTTACCAGAAATGGTCTGCTGAAGTTGCCCTTGAATAGTAGTCATCAATTATTACTAATCACTAATTACCAGTTACCAGTTACCAGTTACCAGTTACTAGTTACTAGTGCTCCCTGGCATCGGCGGGGGGCTGGGCGGCTTCTCCTGGTCTTTCAAATTAAGCACATTAGGCAATCCCACCTCTTCCGCTCTATCTCTGGCCTCCGTCCCTCCCGCCCATTTACCGCTCCAGTATCTCTTTAATTCCTCCATCACCGGCCCCAATAAGTCCTCTTCAATCTCCTTGGCCATTTTATATGCCTGATCATTTGACAACTTCAGCTCCGTCGACAAAATACTGGGCAGTTTTACCAAAGTGTCGCGTCCCAGTACTACCAGCAATATAGCCAATGCCACCACCGGCGACTTTTGCTCCGGCAACTGATGTCCCTTGACTAAACCCCTAATAAACGCCCCCGTTCGGGGATCATTCAAAATCCCGAATATCCGCGGCGGCACCTTTGCCAGATCATCCACGTATTTATCCATCTCGATTTCCGGCAAAGCAATCAAAGCTCCCATCGGCCCGCTATCAAAAGGAATATATTTATTCATATTACTTACTTTCCCCTGTCTTGAGCCTGCCTGGCTCGATTCAAAGCTCTCACCACATCGCGCATCAGACTTGCGTCACCCGCCGCCGCCTGCAGTAATGCGCTCTTCTGGCTCCCTTTAGCGGCGCTCATAATACTTACATTATTAACCACGCTTCTAATCCAGGTTGCGTCTCCGGAATCCGCCACCGCCTTAAACTGCTCCTCGCCCAGACTGTCCGCCGTCGCCAAAGCGCCCGCAAAAGCCGCTCTTTGATCATCTCCTCCCTTTGTTTTCAGAGAATTAATTAGGTCCTTTGAAGCAAACTGGGCCGCCTCGCCTCTGGACAAATTATCAACAGACATATTCTTCAGATCAGCCTTAGGGTTGTATGCGGTACCTAATTTCGCTCTTGCCGCGTTTGCCCCCCTCATTCCCTGTACCGAATCCGCGGCGCCTTTATCACCTATGCCCAGTACCCCGCCGCTTAATCTCCCCGCGCCTCTAGCCGCCTTCTGCCCGGCCCTCGAGCCTACCGAAGTCTTCCCCTCCTTTAACTTGCCGTCTTTATCATATTTACTGTATTTACCCAGGCCCCATCGTTGCCGGAAAGGCTTGGTGGCTTCATCAGCAAAAGTCCCGCCCGCCCGCTTTAGCCGCCGGGCCCCCGATCCCACATATGCCCCTTTGGCCCCCGCTCTCCCCATACCCCTGCCCACTCTCCCCACTCCCTTGCCCGTCCTCATGGCGATGCTCACCGCCGCCGCCGACCCGATAATCCCCGCGTACTTGCCCGCCACCGCCGCCGCGAAAAAGAATAATGACAGCACCACCGCATCCAACATGCCAACCAAAGCCGTGTCTAAGGAATCCTTACCCGTGTTAATAGTTCTAAGAAAAATATTTTCTCCAACCACTCTCACTCCTAACACCACCATAAATATCGCCACCGGCCCGTAAAAAGCGTATTTCAAAAACGCCGTCCACCACCGTTTGGACAAACCGGTCAGTCCCGGAAAAGCCACGAACAAATAAGCGAATGGCGAAATAATCAATAAAACTATCAGAAATATATATCGCATCAGTAATCCGAAAGCCAGCACGCCCACCGCCAGATCAGTTACCCACCACACTACTGCCGAAGTAACCAATCCGATAGTTTCTCCCCAAGGTGTAAACTTGGTAAACACAATATTTAAATTTGGGGTTCCAGCGGCATTGTCAAATACTTTCACCACCGTAAACGGCAAATCACGTAAACTTCCGGTATTAAACATGGGCGGGATCAAGGCGATCAGCACCCGGGTTACATCCAGTATCAGCCCCCCAATCACCAGACTGAAATTAACCAGCAGCGCCCCGATAAACAATTTGGGCAATAGTCGGCGCGCCCCGCCCCCCACTTCCAGCCTAAGCACGGTTAATAAAGCAATAATCACTAACGCCAGCATAAATCCCAGATTTGCCAGACCCAGCGCCACCGGCCAGAAAGCCTGCACCACCCGGTTGGTGATAAACTGGCTAAGGCTGACCGCCGCCACGAATGCCTGCGCTACCAGCATGTGCACTAACTGGCCCACCAAAATAAACATTACTGCCATGGCTTCTATGCCTTTTTGTATCGGAAAACTCACCGTTTTCGACAACCAGTTATCCGAAGTAAACACGCTCAATCCCACTCTTCCGGCAGTTGTCCCGAATCGCTTCCAGCCACTCGCGTACGGGTCACCATCCGCCTCCGCTTTAGCTGTGTTTATTCCCGCCACTCGCCCCTTTGCTCCCCCGGCTTCCACCGTTCCTGCCGGACAAACTATTATAGTTTCCGCTGCGTGATTAGCCGGCACCACGAATTGCCATTTGGCTCGCTCGGCTTCCAATAAAGTCTTTTCATTTTTCAAATCAATCTGCTTGCACCCGATTATTTCCAAAGACGAAGCTGATCGATCGGACATAATCGGCAATTGCCTGCTCCCGGATACACTCTGCGCTCGCGCCATCAATGGTCCTCCGGCCCACATGAATACTATCAAGCCCGCCAATATCCACCCCCGGCTTCGAGTTTCTCGATATTTTTTACTGGCTCGCGCTAAATCATCTATCATACTCCTCTTTTTACAAGCTTCCACAACCGCTATATCCGCAATCACGTGAGAAATCGGCGAACAGTCCGGCCGTGGCCGCTTCCACCGGACCTCTCAATTCCTCATCCCGATGCGGAGCAATCAGATTGGCGTCCGGAGACAATGGTTGCCTAGACGTATAATACCGATCGTCATAAATACCGGCCACCTGGCCCTGGTCTGCGGATGGCCCCAGGGCTTGCGGGCCGCCGGAACTATAATTAGCTGGCGATGTACCTCCCAGTGTTGTTAACTCAAATTTCCCCGGTTCTTCCTGTCCTTTAGCTGAAGTAAACCTTCGCGCGTAATCCTGCTCGGCTGGCCCCCTGATCATAGTTTCATTCGCGTACGATCTTTGTTTGGCCGGCGCCACCACGGAAATAGACAATTCTCCGGTTTCCCCCCCGCCTCCCTGCACGCCTGCCAGATCAGGCCCCCATGGGTACAGACCGTTATACCCCTTGAATCCATCTTCCTCCAGTATATCCAGTTGACTTTTAATTCGATTCTCCGCCGCCCCAGCTATTCTGTCTACCAGTAATGGCGCCATCGTGCTCCTTATCGACAATCCCAGATAATCAGCTAGCGATTCAACATTGTCAAAATTAGTCTTTATTCTCCCGGTTTTTGTGTCCACTGTCATTTGCGGCACAAACACCTCTCTTGTTTCTCCCGAACTGGATTTTACCAGCATCGTTTTACCATACGGATACTTGCCGCCTCTGCTTCCGTCCGTAATCGCTCCGGAAGCCCCCTCTGTAGTCCCCTCCGATATATAATTATCCGCCGCCGCTATCAGCAGATTATCCAACAGCATACCCTGGGTCACCGCGTCAGCCGGGCTGTCATTTCCCAATTGCGCTATCTTGGATCTCCACCTGGCAATATCCGTCGACCAGGCCATCGGCATATTGCCGCCTAATCCATCCTTGATTCTCGCCTTGTCATAACTGCCTTCATCCCCTTTCTTATTATCAAAACACTTCTCATCATCGCTCTTCAGTAATCCCAACCGGCACAATCTCTCAATTCTATCCTCTTCGGTTCCCGATGAAAACGCCGCTAATACTCCGTCCGTCACTCCCCGCGGAAACCACTGTTTAATCGGGTTGGTAATAAAAGACGACCTTCGCAGTACTTCCCGCCGGGCCGCCGCCGCCCCAGGCCCCCCTCCTCCACCGCCGGCCCCGGCTCCGCCGCCACCCGGAACTTGGGCATTCGCCGCCGAGATCAATCGATCCAGCGAAGTAATCCCCCGCACCTGGCCGTTATTGCTGATGGTGGCTCCCCGCACCGCTCCATTCGCCCCGCCATTCAAACCGCATCCTTCCCACCCCAGCGAAAAATCACACATTAATCTGGCATATTCACCCCCGGCTTTTATAGCCGCCCCCTCCGCCGCCAACTGCCGCACCTGATCATCCGTCCGGGCGTCATTTCCCTC
>QIFI01000108.1 GCA_003229735.1 Candidatus Anderseniibacteriota bacterium
AGCTGCTCTAAATCATGCTGCTTTTCGTCTAACTCCTCCCTCGACTTTTCCAATAGCCTCATTAACTGCCTGGGCGGCTCGGCTATAAACAAGGTTTTCTTACCCTCCTTATATTTCGTCACCAACCCCATATTCATAAGTGACTCCAAAATTACATAAGTCGTGGCTCTAACCACCTTGGCTTTTCGGGAAATTTTTTGCACCGGCGAAGGCCCCAATTCCAGGCACGATAAATACACCGCCGCCTCTTTATCCTTCAACCCTAACTTTTTGAGTTCGTTCTCAAATATCATAGAATCTAATCACGCAGGACTATCACAAATATGTCAATAAATAAGTCTCAACGAGATTGTCAACCAGCCTCAACACTTTTATCAACAGTGCTGGATTCATTCTGGACCAGACATCTCCCAAACATTAATCACCGCCAACCCTTAAAGCTTAACTTAACCGGCCCGGCTCTGCCGCTTTTTGCCTCTTCCTTAACTCACCGCCAAAAAATGCCCCTGGCCATTATTACCGCCAATATCAAGTCCGGCCAACTGCTTTTAAATAATCTCACCAGATGGCAAAGTCTGTTCAACCCCGATCATCATTGGCACCTTATCAGCGGACAGCTGGCCGACCATGAAATCTCCGGACAAGTCATAACTTCTCTCCGCACTGCTATCACGGTCATCCTCCAGCATAAATCAAATCACCACCTGATCATCCCCGCCGATCTGCTCACTTCTCTCATCCCCAACCCTAAACAATACCAGAACTCCGCCCTTTCCCTGCACACCGGCCAACGCCTAAGCCTAAACCAACTCATTAAATTACTCATCGAACTGGGATACACCCGTCAATCTTCCTCCCTCGACTTCTTCACTTTTCAGGTCCAGGGAGAAAATATACATCTTAGGGACACCCATCAATACTCCCATGTCATCACTTTTTTCGGCGATGTAATTGAAACCATCACCCGCCAAGCCGCCCGCTCTTTAAATCTCGCTTCCCTCAATATTCAACCCGCTATTTTACCTGCTCCCAGCCTCCCGCTCATCGGCACCCTGTCAGATTTCATTATCCTTCATCCCCACCTTCCCGACCTATCCAGCCGCCCCCGCCAGATTATCACCAGCTCCTTAAGCCCCGACCTGGAATTTCCCTTTTATCAAACCAACCCCCAAAGTCTAACTAACCAACCAACTGTAATTTTCTACCAAAACCATGATCGAGTCATTAATTACACCGCTGAACATAATCTGCATCAAACTATTTTGTGCCGATCAGACATTGCCCTAATAAATTTCACCTTAACTTCCCCCTCGCTCAACCTCGCCACCGAAGCTTCTCTGATACCGGAATCGAAGTCCCCGGCCCCCTTAAACACAGCCCAGGGGCTGACCCTGATCGCCCAGCTCACCCCCAACAAACCGGCCGTTCACGCCGACCACGGTATCGGCATTTTTGAAGGACTGGTAAATAGAACCATCGGCGGTCTGGAGCACGAATACCTGATTCTCCGCTACGCCGCCGGCGACACCCTATCGGTGCCCGTTGAATACGCCCATAAAGTCACCGCCTACGTCGGCCAAACCACTCCCCCCATAGCCCGCCTGGGCAGTCCGGCCTGGACGAAATCAAAAAAACAGGCTTCCCATGACGCCGCCCGCTTTGCCCAGGAACTAATCCAACTCACTAGCCGCCGCCAGCAAACTCCAGGCCGCGCATATCACATCGATTCTCAAATCGAACAACAGCTAAACGATTCTTTTCCTTATGAATTAACTGCCGATCAATTAACCGCCTGGACTCAAATAAAATCTGATCTAGCCCGGCCCCAGCCCCTGGATCGCCTGGTGGTCGGCGATGTCGGCTTCGGTAAAACCGAGCTGGCTGTCCGGGCCGCCCGCCATGCCGTCCACAATGGCCTCCAGGTCGCCGTCCTCGCACCCACTACTCTTTTAGTTCAACAACATGCCTCCACTTTTGCCTCTCGATTACCAGACCTGTCAAATCGTATTAAGGTCCTGTCCAGATTTTCCACCCCGGCCGAGCAAACCCAAACCAGGCAAGCCATACTTAAGCACCAGGCCGACATCGTTATCGGCACCCACGCCCTCTTAAGCCATCAAACCACCTGGTCCAAACTAGGCCTGGTAATTATCGACGAAGAACAACGCTTTGGTGTTAAACAAAAAGCCCATTTTAAACAAATAAGATCCGATGTTGACCTATTAAGCCTATCCGCCACCCCCATCCCCCGCACCTTATCCATGGCTTTATCCGGATTAACCAATCTATCTGTCATCAGCTCCGCTCCGGCTGGACGCAAATCAATTAAGACTTTCACCTCACAGGACACTGACGATATTATCACTCAAGCCCTGACGCGTGAACTAGGTAGAAAAGGCCAAGCCTATGTGGTCGCTCCCCGAGTCAGACAAATCCCCGCCCTCCTTCACCGTCTTACCAAACTTTTCCCCCAGGCCAGAATATCTGCCGTCCACGGTCAATTGCCTCCCCGTCAATTGGCCCATCTCATGCGGGAATTCTATCGCGGGGATCTGGATGTGCTGGTCACCTCCACCATTATCGAAAGCGGTATTGATTTACCTAATGCCAACACTATCATCATCACCCAAGCCACCCACTTCGGACTATCCGATCTCTATCAATTAAGAGGCCGAGTAGGCCGCCGTCAAGCTCAAGGCTATGCTTACTTTCTCTACAATCAGGGCAAATTAACCACCCATCAGAGACAAAGACTAACCGCCCTAACCGAAGCCTCCAGGTTAGGTTCCGGCTGGTCCATCGCCCAAAGAGACTTGGAAATCCGCGGTGCCGGCAACCTGCTGGGCGCCGAACAGTCCGGATCAGTCAGCACCGTCGGCATCCAACTTTATCTGGACCTGGTAAACGAAGCCATAGACCGCGCCGCCAAACCCACCACCGACCGCCGCGACGTTAATATCAGCCTGCCCCTAACCGCCCACTTGCCCACCCACTACATCGCCGACAGCCACGCCCGCACCAATGCTTATGGACAACTATCCCGAGCCCCTGATCTGCCTAAGCTGGATCAGGCCATCACCCGGATTACTTCTCAATACGGACCGCCGCCACCCGAAACCAGAAATCTTTTCGCCCTGATCAAACTCCAGCATCTGGCCGCGGAGGCCAACATTACCGATATCACCTCCACCCCTATCACCCCGCCCGGAGATGACCCTTTCGTTCGTCTGACTATTATCACCAAGCACCCATCATCAACTCTAAAAAAACTGGATCCCATGGGCCTATGGGAACTTAAAGATAACTCCCTGACCAGAGACTTCAACACCATCAACCTCCAGGTACTGAACACCCTCAACCAAACCCTGTCTTAACACCACGCTCCCCTCTCCCTTGAGGGAGAGGGCCAGGGTGAGGGTGGGAGATTCTCCTCCCTGCCGCGTCACGCTCCCCTCTCCCTTGAGGGAGAGGGCCAGGGTGAGGGTGGTGGGGAAGTTCTCCCCCTTTGCCGTCACGTTCCCCTCTCCCTTGAGGGAGAGGGCCAGGGTGAGGGTGGGAGGTTCTCACCAAACTCCCAAAATCCGGATTTGACAAATTATCTAACTATACTACTATCCCTACTGTTCTTTTCACCCCCGCTTACCCGCATCAAACCCTGCCATTAAGGAGCAAATAATGACAGACAAACAGCAACTCAAAAGCTTACTGAACAACTACGAAATGACCCAGACTAATCAGGAAATTAGTGCCATCACTGACTGGAATGAGCTGGAACAGATATGGGATAATGCCTTCTCCGACTCCGTCCCCAGGCAACAGATCGAAGCTCGTATGGGGCAGATACTTCTTGATGTTACGATTGCGAACACTCCTGAATGGTTTATTTACCTCCTTGAATATCCAGCCGACTGTCCCGATAAAGTAAAACCGATTCTTGACCAGCAGGTTCAGAAATTGAAAACCGAACTTGCGGAAGATTAATCACCGCAACTATCTCCCTAATAATGCCCCGCGCCTTACCCCTCACCGTTCATCCGATGAGGGATTTTTTATGCTCCTCTTCGCCACAACAATACAACGCCCTATGTTTAACATCGAGTGTTTACATTAAAAATTAGTCATTAAAAATTAGAAATTGATAAGTGACGCCTGCCACCTCTCTATGCTTTAATAAAAGCATGACCGACGATATTCAGATTTTACCTCTTACCCATCCCGACTATCCGCCCCTGCTCAAAGAAATAAGCGATCCCCCCACCCAACTTTTTATTCGCGGTCACGTCTCCGCCCTGCGTAGCCCCCACCTACTAGCCGTTGTCGGCAGCCGCAAAGCCTCTGCCTACGGCCGCCAATGTTTAAGCCTGATCATCGATCCGGTGGTCAGACACGGACTATCGGTAGTTTCCGGATTGGCTTATGGCATCGACTCATTATCTCATCAACTTTGCCTGGATCACCACGTCCCCACCGTCGCCATTCTCGGCTCCGGCCTGGATGATGCCGCTATCTATCCCCGGCGCCACGTTAATCTCGCCCATCAAATCATCAATGACGGCGGCGCCGTTATTTCCGAATACCCGCCCGGAACTCCCGGTCTGCCCGCCTATTTTCCCGCCCGCAACCGCCTCATCGCCGGCCTCGCCCCCGCTACCCTGGTTGTCCAGGCCAACACCAGATCCGGATCTCTAATCACCGCCCGCCTGGCTTTAGATTTCGGCCGCGATGTCTGGGCTATCCCCGGCTCCATCAACGACACCCTATCGACCGGCACCAACTGGCTCATCCAGCAAGGCGCCAAACCCATCTTGAGCGCCCAGGACATTCTGGACCAATATCAATTATCTCCCGCTCCCGCTTCCAATAAAAATCCTCATCTAACTCCCGAACAGCAACAGGTACTGCGGCTTTTAACCACTACTCCCCAGCACATTGACGACATCGTCGAGCAGGCCAATCAACCCGCCAACGCCATCTCCGTTACCCTTATGGAGCTGGAATTAATCAATGCCGCCCATCATGTCGGCGGCATGAAATACACCCTCAAATAATTT
>QIFI01000126.1 GCA_003229735.1 Candidatus Anderseniibacteriota bacterium
AAACGCCCAGGCCGACATGATGCAGTCGGGAGCCGCCGCCTCCGGCACACAGACTAATGTTAATGTCGGCGGAGCCAGCTTAGAAATAAATGGCATTAAATATCCACTAGCTCAATTACCTACCATAAATACCGCCAAATCCCCCCACACTGTGCCTCCCAGGGTGGGGGGAGCCCACTTTCACAAAGAGACACGGCCCGTGGATTGGCCGGAAGTGGACCAATTGGAAACCGATTATGGCAACCGGCTAAAAAGTGATTGGGAAGAGTTTAGGGAGCGGGTATTCACAATATTAAAGCTCAGCGAATTCAAATCAGCAAAAGAAATACTCCCCCCGGAGGAAATTTTCCAGTTCACGGAAGAGCAGCGGGAGAAAATTTTAGAGGCTTTAAAAAACTACATTGGCGAATACGACTGGCAGAACACCGACGGCCCCATAAAATGGTATTACGGCCAAGCTTACAGCGCCGGCTTAATTCAAGCCGCAAAACTGATCGGCAAGGAGCGCCCGATCCTGGATATCATCCAGAACAGCCAAATCTTTAATGAATTAAGCAAAAACGGTTTTAAGCTGGTTAAAAACAATGCCACCAAAGCAATTATTGAAAGAATCTTACCGGAGATAGAGGCGCAAGTCCTCGCCGGTGAGAACCCGCGGCATGTCGCCGCCAGGTTAAAAAAATTGTTCGGCGACCAGAATTCCAACTGGGAACGGCTGGCGCGCTCTGAGATGACCATGTCAGCGGAGCGGGCCAAACTGGATGAATGGAAAGCTTGGGAGGTAAAGCTGGTGGAGTTTACCCCCGTACCGGATGCTTGCACAATTTGTATAGCTTTAGCGGGAGATTATGAGATAGAAAAATGTCCCGTACCGGTTGCAGATACGCATCCCAATTGCCGGTGCTCAATCAGACCGGCGGAGAGCGAAACATAAAACATGTAAAGGAGGATTATATGCCTGGAAAAGCGAAGAGGAAAAAACAAACAACCCCGCTCACCATCAGCAATAAAAGTAACCGTGAGCTTGGGGATACAACGCAGAAACAGGGTCACAGACCCCAGGGTCACGGACCCCAGGGTCACCATAACATAATTACCCTGCGGGACGGAGCCGCAACACGAGTGTTTTTTGATGAGCATGGTAAAGAACTGGGATCGGAAAAATGTTAAACGGTGTCACGGACACGAAAGCCGCAAAGACATTAGGATTAAAAGCGATGGGGGTGGGGAAACCCGCCACCGATGAGCAGCTTGTCCAGATCAATAAATATGCCCTGGTGGCATTGAAGGCGGAGCAAGTCTATGTCAGGCGGCTGCTCATGGCGCATAACGGTATCGACCGGGATACCGAGCGTTTTAATGAAGCCCTGCTGGATAATTTTGCCACCACCTTGCCCGGCAAAAACTTCTTTGCCGACGGACACCCGTCTTTCTGGTCGGATCGGACGGGGCCGGGGGAGGGATTGTTTTTTAGCGCCTCCACCGAAGAGATGACCCCGGAGCGATTCAAGGAAATCACGTCCGAGACCATAAAGCTTCCCGAAGGAGCGAGCAATGCTAAGGTCCTGTGGAGCGATATGTATCTCCTTAAACTTGAAAGCAACAAGGACATGTTGGCTAAACTTGATGCCGGCATTTACCGCTTTATAAGTATTGGCTTTAAAGCGCCATATACGCCGGTGACTGACGATAAGGGCAATACCTTGTACGGTGAATATCGGGAGAATGGAGAAGCCCGGGAGGGTTCCTTGGTCTGGCTGGGGGCGCAGCCCGGCGCTAGCGTAACCAAAAACGCAAAAACAGAGGACAATTTAAATAACCATGGAGGGCAGAAGAAAATGAAAGAGATTTTACAGAAGTTATCGAAACTCTTCAAGAAGACACTGAATGAAGAGAATGCAGTGGAAGAAATTACTGCTGTTGTGGCGGAAAAAGACACTGAGATCGAACGCCTGAAACCCAAGGCCGCCGACGGCGAAGCCTGGCGCAAAAGCTTAGTTGAGGAGGCCGTTAAATTCGGCACGCTTATCGGTGAGATCTCCGACAACACAGAGAAGCAGAAAACGGAGAGTGACTTTATCGCCGGCTGGCCGATCGAGCGGATCAAAGAGTTGCGGGATAAATATGAGACCCGGGCGCGGGAAAAATGTCCCGACAAATTCACTTTCAAGAGCAAGGATGAGACCGACCGGCAGAAACAGGGCAAAGAAGGTGAGCACAAAGCCGCCAGCCTGAAAACCGGACGGAAAGATTATAGCAACCCGGTCAATAACGAACTGTTCGCCACCATCGGCAAGTAACACAACATATAGACAGATGTCCTGCTCATCACCCTTTGGACACCACAACATATAGACAAACTTCGAAATGGAGGATTAAGAAATGTCAGTAAAAGTTAGGGACGGATTAGAAAAAATCCGTACCATAAAATATTCCCACAGCAGCACCACAACTAAAGACGTTATCTATTTTTTGAACGGCCTGGTCATGCTGGCGGTAAATACCGCCCTGGCCAATGCGGTCAACATATTTGTTATTGCCGGGCTGATTGAATACGCCAAGGTATCCGCTCAGGCTTGGACGGCCGGGGCTCTAATCTACTGGGATGATACCAACAGCAATTTTACCACGGTTGCCGCCGGTAACACACTGGTCGGTATTGCGGCCCAGGATGCCGCGAACCCCACCTCCACCGGCTATGTGATTCTGATGCCGGAATTGACCGCGGGAGTCCGGAAACAAACCGTAGCAATTCCTTTATCGGCGCTCACCGCAAACACATCCGTTTACGTGGGCTGCTTAGCGGCCGGGCGGGCCATTAAAGTCACCAGGATCAGCATCGCCGTATATACCAAGCCCGCTGACGCCGATGGTGATTGCACCCTGAAGGTGGAGAATTATGACGCTTCGGCGTCTGCGGCTGACAATCTGTTAAGCGCCGCCACTTTCGATTTGGAAGGGATTACCACCGCCAAAGTGGCCCAGGATTTGACCTTGACGTCAACCACCGCTGACCTGATTCTGGCCGCCGCCGATTATATCTATGCCACATTAATCAACAACAGCGCCGCCATTGATACCAACATGGCCGGTGGCGTTCTGGTAATCGAGTTCGAGGTCCTATAGAGACAAACAACAAAGGGGCGGTTCCTAAGGGGCCGCCCGCAAACCTATATTAGGAAAGGAGAAAAAGAAGATGCTCATTAATGTTCCCGGGGTTGCCAAGACTCTAAGGCTGTTCACCAAAGAAACCTGTGATCTGCTGGCAGGTATGGATATCGAAGAGCGCCGGAAAAAACTGGCGGGGGTGCTCACTGCATTTTTCCAGAATAAAATGCCTACTTCCCCGCCGGCGGTAGAGATCGCCAAATCTATCGGCGTGGATCTAGAGTTGGTCCAGAAAGTGCTGCAAGCCGCATTCGCCAAGGGTATGACCGGCCCCTCCGATGCGCCCGATGTCATGAACCGCAACCAGCCCGTAACGGCAGCGGTATTTTATCCCGGTGTTATCGATCCGCTGACTGATTTCGGGTTTGAGGATATTTTTGACCTGATTGATATGCGGAATGCCGGCCAAATATCTTTTGACATAATTGATGTCACCAACGCCATAACCTTCGCCGAAGTCAAGACCGGCGAACCCATGAAGGTCTACGGGATAACCACCGGTAAATCTACCGTTGAAAAAATGATCGTTGCCGCAGCCATAGGGATTCTGGATGACTGGATCAATTACGCCCAGTATTGGAATTTGAACCAGGCCGCCATTGAAGCCAAAAGTAAATACTACAGCAAAATGGCGACCGATCATTATGCCCTGATGGTCGCCATTACCAGCGACCAGAATCAGGCCTTCGCTACTGATGATATTACCACCATAAACAATGCCTGTGCTGCGATCCTGGCGGATTGCGAAGCCAAGGGCTACAACATTACCGGCAATGAAACGTTTTTCCTGAAAGCGCATGTCGCCTTGAAAGCCCGCATTGAAAAAGCCCTCACGCTGACTTTCAATTCCTATTCGGAAACGCAGGTGGTATTCAATGTCTCCCGCGCTTATACCACAAAAATTGCCAGCTCCACCTATTATGTTGGCTTATCGGGACGTAAATCCAAGCGAGGCGTCTGGAGTGACTTGACCGCCGAAACCGACAGAAACATTCTGCTGCGCGGGACGGATGTAGCATATTGCGGGGAATACAACGCCGCTATCGGCGAGGAAGATCAAATCCGCCGCTGCTCCTTGAGCTAGAGATAATTTGAAATGGCCTACAGCACCTTGGCGGACCTAAAAAGGGTATTGCCCAGCGAGCGGCTTGAGACGCTTACTGATGATCCAGAATTGGGACAAATTGATGAGGATGTCATCACGGAAGCGATTGCCCAGGCTGACAGCGAAATAGACACCTATCTAGGGGGGCGCTATGACGTCCCCCTGACAACTGTGCCGAACATTATCAGGCGCTGCTCGGGCGATATAGCGATCTACATCCTCTATAAACGCTTGGTGGAAGAAATTCCTGACGCCAGACGAGGCGCTTATAAGGATGCCTTGAGAGTCCTGGAAAGAATTAATGCCGGTAAACTGTCGTTACCGGAGGTGACGGCCCCTGGCGATATTGCCTTCGGCGTTCTGGTCACCAGCCATTTTGGGGATGACGATGCTTGATCTCAAGTTAACGATAGAAGGCGACAAAATTATTATCGAGAAACTGGACCGCTTCGCCAAAACAATACCCAAGGCTATCCAGCGCGGATTGACCAGGGTGGTTAAGTCGGGGCATCGGGAAGCATACGCAAAACTATCCGGGCTGAAGCGACCTCCGGGTC
>QIFI01000091.1 GCA_003229735.1 Candidatus Anderseniibacteriota bacterium
GAGCGAGAGGAGGCAAAGAGGCTTCCTCTCTCCCCATGCCGGAGAGAAAACGAGGATGAACTGTAGAGTCGCTCCCCTCTCCCCTCGAGGGGAGAGGGCTAGGGTGAGGGGGTAACAGTATTTACTAAACTCTTAAAGCCCGTTAAATAACCTCTCTGCCAAAAACAGAACCTAAATTTTCCCCACCAAATCAAGACCGGCTGTAAGCGTTTTATCTCCCGGCCGCCAGCTGGCCGGACAAACCATTCCCGCGTGGCTACCCACAAACATCGCCGCCTGTAATTTCCGAATAATTTCCTCAATATTACGCCCAATACTATTATCATGAATGTCCGCCGCCTTAAGCACTCCTTTTCCATCGATAATAAAAGTCGCCCTAAGAGACATCCCCTCATCATCAATATATGTCCCGAACTGCCGGCACACCCGACCCGTCGGATCGGCCAGCATCGGATACTTCACCTTGCCGATTGCCTCTGAATTATCATGCCAGGCTTTATGCACAAACACTGTATCTGTGCTAATGCTCATTACTTCCGCTCCCAGCTTTTTAATTTTCTGATATTGATCGGCCGCTTCCTCCAGCTCCGTCGGACACACAAACGTAAAATCAGCCGGATAGAACAGCAGTATCACCCACTTTCCCTTATAGCTGGATAACTTTACCTGCTTTGTCTTATTATCCACCAAAGCCTCCAGTTCAAAATCATCCACCTGCTGACCAATTTTCACCATATATAATTATACTATTACGCCCCGCCATCCATTGCCAACCCAATTTCATTCAACCGCCTCAACCTGTGCTTCTTCACTGCCGGCCATCCGCGGCATTTGCGACAATCTCTGGTAAACCAGTCCTAGAATAAATCCAAACACCAAATGCCCTCCCAGACTGGGCAAAGCCGCCTGCATGCCGGTCAATGAAAGTTGCGCGCCCATACCCAGCCCGATCGGCATAATTAACAGCGGCCCCAAAAACCACCACCCTAAACCATAAATCAACCCGGCGATAATTCCCTTGCCCAATTTCATCGCCTCATGCCCAAAGAATAAAGAAAATATGGCTCCAATAATCGCGCTGATTATCAAATGCACCGCCACTCCAACCAGCGTTGAAGTACTGCCGATCAGACTAGCAATCATGGGAAAAACCCCCATCATACCCAGCAACCCCCCAAAAACCACCCCCGCCACTAATCCAGACCATGTACCAGCTTTTAAATGATGAGTATCGAAAGTTATCAAAGACATAAAATCTATATTTAATATTTAAGCAACTACTTCAACATATAGAAATTTTCCATTTCCACAAGACTTTTTATCAACAATTTTTCACCGCCGCATCAATACCAGATAATATTCTACTTTTTAGCCCGCTTGCGCTCATTTTTATCCAAATACATTTTCCGCGGCCGCAAATGCGACGGAGTTACTTCCAGTAATTCATCGTCTCCCAGATATTCTATTGCTTCTTCCAGACTCATCTCCTTCGCCGCATGCAATATTTCAGTATGATCACTGCCCGACGCCCGCATATTAGTCAGCTTCTTCTCTCGACAAACATTCACGTCAATATCCTCGGCCCGGGAATTCTGCCCCACAATCATCCCTTCATACACTTTCACCCCCGGCTTGATAAACAAAACTCCCCGGCCTTGCGCCGCCACCAAACCATAATGAGTGCTCACTCCCGCTTCATGCGCTACCAATGATCCATGCTCCTGCATTTCCATATCTCCTAAATATGGCAAATATCCATGCCACAGGGTATTGATAATGCCTTCACCACGAGTGTCGGTCAAAAATTCCGAGCGGTATCCAATCAAACTCCGGGTAGCAACTAACCAATGCATCTTAGCCAAACCACTAACTGCCTTCATGTCCTTCATTTCGCCTTTGCGCTTACCCATTTTTTCTATCACCGTCCCCGAAAATTCCTCCGGACATTCTATATATACGTCTTCAAAAGGCTCCTGTCTTTGGCCATCTTCTTCTTTATATATAACCTGCGGTCTCCCTACTTGAAATTCATATCCCTCACGCGACATCTTCTCAACTAAAATAGCTATGTGCAATTCTCCCCGGCCAAACACTGTAAAGGAAGAATCAGATGTATTGGACGGCTCCACTTTCAACGCCACATCCGCCAGTATCTCCCGCGCCAGACGCTCTTTTAAATGCCGTGAAGTAGAAAATTTTCCCTCTTTACCGGTCAATGGCGACGTATTTACCGCCAAACTCATTTTAACGGTTGGTTCATCAATCCTAATCACCGGCAATTGCCGGGGATCTTCCGCGTCCGCAATAGTTTCCCCGATTTTAATATGCTCCAATCCCGCCACTGCCACAATATCCCCGGCCGACACCCTTTCTGTTTCCACTCTACCCAGCCCATCGAATGTCATCACCACCGCCGCTTTTCCCGCCGTGATAGTTCCATCAGCTTGTATCCTTTTTACCGCCTGCCCTTTGGCAATACTGCCGCTCACTAGAGGTCCAATAGCAATTTGTCCCTTATAGTCATCATAAGCCACGTTAACCACCAGCATCTGCATCGGTCCATCATTAATTCGCGGCGCCGGAATATGCTTAATAATCGCGTCAAACACCGGAATAATATTTTTCATCCCGGCTAAATCCGGCTCCGCTCCGGCTTTACCGGCAATAGCCGAAGCATACAGCACCGGAAAATCCGCCTGTTCATCAGTCGCGCCTAAATCAACAAATAGCCCAAATGTTTGATCCAGCACCCACTGCGCCCGCGCCTGCGGTACATCTATCTTATTAATCACAACTATCACTTTATGCCCCTCATCCAACGCTTTCTTCAATACAAACTTGGTTTGCGGCATCGGCCCATCTTTCGCGTCCACCACTAATAGCACCCCGTCAACCATGGTCATAATCCGCTCCACCTCTCCGCCAAAATCAGCATGGCCTGGAGTATCAACAATATTTATTTTGCACCCCTGATATCGAACTGCCGCGTTCTTGGAAAAAATTGTAATTCCCCGCTCCCTCTCTAATTCATTGGAATCCATAATCAGATTAGCCTCTTTATCTTTAATCTTGAAAGATTCCGATTGCCGCAATAAAGCATCAACCAAGGTGGTTTTTCCATGGTCAACATGAGCGATAATGGCCACATTTCTAATGTCTAAACTGTCTCCCAACAACATAAAATTAAAATAAATGTAAGCAGAATGATATCTACAACCTCTTTTTGTATTGCCGCCTAAGCGTGCACCCTGGCCCGACGCTTATTTCCGCTCGAGCGTTGACGTTGGCCGGACGAACGACGGGATGGTTGACGTTTCGACTTAGCATAACTAAATGTAGTCCGTCTGTGCGCGTCAGAAAAACGCTTCTCACGGGTTCGGTAACCATGATCTCCCCCACTTTGGCGAGCCGGCGGCAATTCCGGCAAAGGAGAAATATCAATCCGCTGTTGGACAGATCGCTCAATCCCATACACTTCTTTGCGCTGGTCCGGAGTAGCAAAAGAAATAGCCTTGCCTGTCTTACCCGCTCGACCGGTCCGGCCCACTCGATGAACATAATCATCGGGATTATCCGGCAAATCAAAGTTAACTACCAGCTCGATATCGGTCACATCTATGCCTCGAGCCGCGATATCGGTAGCCACTAACACCCGATGCTTTCCTGACTTAAATCCTTCCAGCGAACGCCGACGTTGCGATAACGACAAATTTGAATGCATTTCAGCCACGTCGTGCCCCATACCGCGCACCGCCCGACAAATTTTCTTCGCCCCATATTTCGTCCGTGAAAACACCAGCACCGTGCCATTATGATCATTTAACATTTTTTCCAGCAGCTGATTCTTTTGATGCTTCTCCACCACATACAGCTCCTGATTAACCCTCTCGGCCACCGTCCCGGCTACCGCCACTTCCACCCGCTTTGGATTCTTCATATATTGATCAACCATCCGCAAAATCTCCCGCGGCATCGTCGCGGAAAACAACATCGTCTGCCGCTGTCGCGGTATGTGGTTCACAATCCGCTTTATTTGCGGTGCAAACCCCATATCCAGCATCCGATCCGCTTCATCAAGCACCAATACGCCCACCCTATCTAACTTCAACGCTCGATGCTCCAGGTGATCATTAAGTCTCCCCGGTGTGCCGACAACTATATGCGGCCGGGCCTTGATCTGCCTGATTTGTTTGGACATAGCCCCCCCGCCAATCAATAACGCCGTCCGCAAACCAAACGACCGGCCAATTTTTTTCAGTTCTTCATCAACTTGAATAGCCAACTCCCTGGTCGGCAGCACAATTAAACCCAGTCTCCTTGTACTGGAAATTTGCTGCAGCAGCGGCAAAGCGAACGCCAGTGTCTTACCCGTGCCGGTTTGGGCAATCCCAATCACATCACGCCCTTTGCTGGCCACCGGAATCGCCTCCACTTGAATGGGAGTTGGAGTTGTAAATTTAAGTTGCTCTACAATAGCTAACAATTTGGGTGCCATCCCTAATTCAGCGAATGTTTTAGACATGTCTATTATTAGTGGTGATTTAAACTTGGTGACCCGATTCCGTTTGCGGTCACCTTATACACCACACGGTAGAGTCCTATACGGTGCCCTAAGCACCCGTAAAACCAATGCCGGAATCATAATCCAATCAGACATTTTTGTCAAGCCTAAAAGGTGTACGAGCTCACAAGACTGAGCGAACCAGACTAATTCAGGCTTGGTTCTGCTCGTCTTGCCGCTGTTTAAGTAACGGCATTACCACCTCG
>QIFI01000061.1 GCA_003229735.1 Candidatus Anderseniibacteriota bacterium
TACTGGCCACCATAGCTGTAGTGGAAGTCTTGCCGTGAGTTCCGGTAATGGTGATAGTTTTTTTTTCCTGGCCATAATTTCCCAAAGCTGTCTGGTATGGCACCGCTTTAATTCCCAGATCCTTTGCTTTAAGTCTAATCCGATGATCTTCATTTATAGCATCGGAAAAAATAACTTCATCCACCATCTCCACCTTCTCAATCGCCTCTTTTTCAGTCAGCAACTCAAATCCAGCTAAATCATCAGCCTTCCTGATACTTTCAAAATTATCATCACTGCCCAATATTTGCTGATCTTGACCAGCCAGCAAAACAGCCAATCCGCGCATACCTGCTCCTCCAATCCCGGCCATCAATATTCGCTTATTTTTTCTCGGTGACATGTCCATCCTTCTTCTTAAAACTATGCCCAGCCTTCCTGGCCGCCGGTTGTCTCGGTACTAATCCGATTGATAATTTAAAGGCCAGATTAGCCATATCTCTAGCCGCGTTGGGATGATCAAATCGGCTTATGTTGGCGCTTAAGGTCTGTCTAAATTTATCATGCTCCATCAAATCCCTGATATTCTGCTCAAACAAAGACCGGCCCAGATTCTCGGCGCTTAATACCCGCGCCGCTTCTGCTACTTCGAAAGCCCGGGCATTAAATCGTTGGTGGTCCTGGGCCGCTCCCGCTAAAGGAATAAGCAATACCACTTTTCTTAATCTGGCCAATTCAGCCAGCGAAGTGGCCCCGGCCCGGCTAACGACTACATCCGCCGCCTTTAATGCCGCTCCCATTTCTTTATCAATAAATCCCCGCGCCTTATAGGCATGCGCTCGAGCCGACCCCGCCAATAATTCATCAGCCGCCTTTTTCACCTGTTTAAGATGTTTTTCACCCGCGATATGAATTATTCCCATATCTTCAATTAAGTTGGGCAAGGTTTCCAATAATATTTCATTTATCTGTTCTGCCCCCTGGCTTCCCCCCATCGCCAATAACACTTTCTCATTCGGTTCAAACCCAAACAATTTTTTAGCGCTCTCGCTGGATTCAATCCCCAGCCCCGATCGCACCGGCGTGCCCGTCACCACCGTCTTGCTGGCATATTTTCCTAATGCCTTTCGGGTTTCTGAAAAACCAACCGAAATTGCCGATGACCCCAAAGCAGTTAACCGCGTAGTCAAACCCGGCACCACGTCCGATTCATGAATTAAATAAGGAATCCGATACACCATACCCGCCGCGATAACCGGTAAACTGCCGTATCCCCCCTTACTTATAATCACCTCCGGCATCAATAACCATAATTGCCACAACGATTTTATAAACCCGGTCGGCATTCGCCACGCGAAATCACTAAATGTTCGGGGACTGGGGTATCTTCGTAGTTTTGCCGCCGGAATATTAATTGTTTTTATTCCCAACTTACTAAAAAAATCCTTCGTCTTATTATCCGCCACTCCCACAAAATATATATCCAGCCGGCTCCGGTCAATCCATCCCGGCAACTCCCCTTGTTTCTCCCTGTGAACTTCCCGCAAAGCATTAATCAATGGCTCAAACGGCACCAAATGACCACCCGTACCCCCGCCCGTTAATACAATCCTCATATCCTAATAATATACCAATTACTTGTTATTGATTACCAGTTACTAATTACTAGTTGCTAATTTCCGTGTACTTGGAAATATTCAGCAATACTCCGGACGCGAATAACAAAGTCGCCAGCGCCGATCCCCCATAACTGATAAACGGCAAAGGAATCCCCGTCAGCGGAGTAATCCCTAATATCGATCCAGCATTTATCACCGCCTGAATAATAATCCACGAAGTAATCCCCGTGGCCATCAATCGTCCAAACACATCCGGCGCTCTTCTGGCAATAGCATAACCGCGATATCCCACCACCGCGAACATTGCCAGCACCGCGCCGGCTCGAATTAGTCCCAGCTCTTCAGCGATAATCGCGAATATGGAATCTCCGGCCGGCTCCGGCAGATATTGATATTTCTGCCGGCTCCTGCCCAGGCCCAGCCCCCACCATCCGCCGGTCCCCACCGCCAATAAAGCCTGATTAATCTGATACCCAACACCTTGAGGGTCCAACTCCGGATGTAAATAAACCATAATCCGCTCCAGCCGGTAACTCGCCGTGTTCAAGAAAATAGCCAGCGCACTGCTTGCCCCCAGCCCAATTATAAATAGATGAATCAATCTAAATCCGGCGATAAACACCATGGCTCCCGCTATCATCACAATACTAATCAAAGTCCCCATGTCCGGCTGCATCATAATCAAGGCTCCGATCAAACCCGATATAATTAAAAAGGGAATCACGCTCTTCTTGAAATCTTTAACGTCCTCGCCTTTTCTCTCAAACAAAGCCGCGATATACAAAATAAAAGCTAACTTAGTAATCTCCGTGGGTTGAATAGACACCGGCCCGATTCCAATCCATCTGGACGCTCCGCCATACGTCACATGCAGTCCCGGCACGAATACCAACACCAGCAAAACCAAAGATAACAGCATAGTCGGCAAAGCCAGCACCCGCCAAAATCTATAAGGCACAAAGAACCCAATCAGAAATAACCCCAAACCCATCGCCCCTCCAAACAACACTTGATGCTTCACGAAAAAATACGCGTCCCCCTGGAATCTTTCCCCAATCACCGAAGACGCCGACGCCACCATAATAAATCCAAACAGCGTCAATCCAATAATCACTAACAGCAAAATATGATCCGCCGCGTGCTTGCTTAAAGACTTGGTATATCCTTGAGGCATAATATCCAGCTTAAAGCCCAACCCCAAAATGACAAGTTGTTATAAAGATGTCAGACATCGTCGCATTCCCTTCTCCCCACGCAGGGGAGAAGGCGAGGATGAGGGGCACTCATAATCCGCTCCCCTCTCCCCTCGAGGAAGGGCTAAGCGAGAAATCCTCATAATCCGCTCCCCTCTCCCCGCTGGGGAGAGGGCTAGGGTGAGGGGGTGTTAATATAATTCAAATAGCTCAACATGACACATCGCCCGCTACCCTCCCATATCTACATCAAATCCATTTGACAATTCATTCCTCCAGCCTCACTATATCCCTCTGCTGTTTAACATCCCTTTTGCGTCGCTAGTTTTTCTGTTTCCAGACCTCCACAAAAAAACGGAGAAAAACCATGGCCAATCCAAAACATGTGAAAATTGTCATGCAAGGCAAAACAGTCATTAATCAATGGCGACAGGACCACCCGAAACAAAGCCTTGACCTCTCCTGGGCCGACCTCGCCAAAATTGACCTATCCGGAGCTAACCTCACCAAAGCTGACCTATCCAATACCAACCTCTACAGAGCCAATCTCACTGGAGCCAACCTCTGCAGAGCCAATCTCACTGAAGCCCACCTCATCGAAGCCCACCTCATCGAAGCCAACCTCGCCGGAGCCAGACTATCGAATACTAAAATAGATGATATTACTCTCCAATCCATACTTCCCTTCAAATGCAATGCCAGCGTTGCTGTCAGAATCATCCGCTTCATCTCCAACATGCCTAACTCCAGCTAACCCACTTTAAATCCTTTACATGCCCCTCCCTAGACGTTATCAAAAGACCTATCATTGATAGGTCTCCTTTTTTATCGCTTCACCTCTCAAATAAATAGGCAGTATCAATAATTTAGCTATTTATACCAAACCTTAACAAACACCACAGAATTCGGGTCATTCGGATGTAATTCGGATAATTAGGGTCGCCTCAACAATTTAACAATTTAACAGTATCAATCCGCTATTTCTTCAACCGCCTCCCGAAACTTATCCCCCCGATCAAATTCATGTTTAAATAATCCAAAACTGGTCGCTCCCGAAGACAATAGCACCACGTCTCCCGGCGCTGCCTGTTTTTTAGCTTCTCTCACTGCTTCCTCCATATCTAGCACATCATATGAAATATCTCTCGCGTCCTTTCGCACCTTCCATATTACCTCCCGCATCTTTTTAGTAGCCGTACCCGGCAGCCATATTAACCCCTTCATCTTCGCCTCATTAATCGCCCGCCCCAACTCTTCAAATTCCAGCTCCTTGTCACTCCCCCCCAGAATTAGCACAATATCTTTATCCCCAAAACTTTTTAAGGCCGCGATAGTGGCATCCGGCATAGTCGCCGCTGAATCGTTTATATAAGTCACCCCATCAATTTCCCCCACTAACTCTAATCGATGCGGCAACCCTTTAAGCTTTTTTACCGCCTGCTTTATATCTTCGGTATTCACTCCCGCCCGCTCCACTAATATTATCCCCGGCCTAATATTTCTCCTCTGATGTTCAGCATCAAGCCCGAAGGCAGGAGTGTCCCCCCCCTCAAAAGAGGGGGAGTTAGAGGGGGTGCTCGCCGCGTCAGTCGAACTATCAAACCCATACCAAATCACTTCTCCTTTTACATATTTCTTCCATTCCCGCACCCGCTTATCATCACCATTAAGCACCGCCAAATCTCCCGCCTCCTGAAAATCAATAATCGCCCGCTTGGCTTTGATGTAATCTTCAAAAGAATCATAAGTATTTAAATGATCGCGTAGTAGGGAGGTAACCACCGCCACCCCCGGACTGATCCGGTGCTCCCGCAAAGCCTCAAGCCTCCAGCTGGACAACTCAAACACCACCCATGTCTTTTTATCCACTTGATCTAAACTCTCAAGCGGTGAAGTTCCTTCAATGCCCGTTACCACTACCGATTC
>QIFI01000085.1 GCA_003229735.1 Candidatus Anderseniibacteriota bacterium
GGATGTGAGGCTGGGAGCAGTCAATCCCAAAACGGATGAAGTGGCGGAGCTGGTGAAAAAATTAACAGATGAAATTGGATTTGAGCCGAAGTTGTTTGTGATATCTCATCGCAGTCTCAAGTTATCGCTGGCCAGGTATCCGAAAAAGAAGGCGCGGGAGAATCTGGATACAGATGAGGTGCTGGTTACCCGAGAACAATTGGCAGAATTTGAGAAGTCGATTCTTGATCTAAAAGCATTGGGCAAGAGAATTGGTTCGGTGGGGCCGTCGGAGATATTGCATACGGTGATGGCGGGGGCGCTGAAGATGAGGGCGTCAGACGTGCATATTGAGCCCAGGAGAGATGAAACCAGGTTGCGTTATCGGATTGATGGGGTGCTGCAGGACATAGTCGTGTTTGGTCTGGAAGGGTGGAAGCAGATACTGTCGCGGGTGAAGGTGCTTAGTGATTTGAAATTAAATATTCATGATACGCCGCAGGATGGCAGTTTCGTGCTTAAGGTGAATGGAGACATGTTTGATATCAGGACGTCGGTATTGCCGGGCGGGTTTGGTGAGTATATTGTGATGCGGTTACTAAGCCGGCGGGAGCAGGTATTAAAGTTGAATGAACTAGGTATGAAGGAGCGGGATATTATGGTGGTGGAGCGGGAGTTGAAACAGAGCACCGGCATGATATTGGCCAGCGGGCCGACCGGTTCCGGTAAAACGACGACTATCGCGGCGGCTTTGGGGGCAGTGAATCGGCCGGAGTTAAAAATCATTACTTTGGAGGATCCGATTGAATATCGAATTTCGGGCATAGAACAAACGGAAGTAGATCGGGAAGCGGGTTATACGTTCGCGGTGGGTTTGAGATCCATATTAAGACAAGATCCGGACGTGATTTTTGTGGGAGAGATGCGAGATACCGAGACGGCGGAGACCAGCATCAACGCGGCCATGACGGGGCATCTGGTGTTTTCAACTATTCATGCCAACAACGCGGCGGGAGTGATTTTACGGCTGATAAATATGAATATGAAGCCGTATGTGATAGCGCCGGCTTTAAATCTGGTGATTGCGCAGAGATTGGTGAGGCTGGTGTGCGTGAAGTGCGCGGAGGAATATCAAGTTGATGAAAAGAGGCGAGATCACATAGCGGTGGTGATGGAGGGCTTGCCTAAAAATGTGTTTGATCCGGCGGGGCTCAAAGATCCGAAATTGACTTTTTTACGGGCCAGAGGGTGTGGTGATTGCAGTCAGACGGGTTATTATGGCCGGATTGGGGTGTTTGAAGTTTTCGCGGTGCGGGATGAGATAGAGGAATTGATATTAAAGGGGAGCGATACAGCCAGTATTAAAGAGGCGGCGCGGAAGGATGGGATGACGACAATCGCCCAGGATGCTTATTTGAAAGTGATAGATAAAGTAACGACAGTGGAGGAAGTGGAGCGGATTTCGGAAGAATAGGGTAGTCCTTCAGGCTGAAAATCCAAATTACAAAGTCCAAAAAACCAAACAATTTTCAAAATCTAAATTTCGCAAATACGGCGGACAGATTTTATTTTTTTGAGAAAGCGTCTAAAAACCCAGTCAATCCCTTCTTCCTAGGATAAGGAGAAGGCGGGGATGAGAGTCGATAGGGCTAAAAACACCCCTCACCCAGCCCTCTCCCCTCGAGGGGAGAGGGGATTTTAAAACATTCTCTGACAAATAATAGTTACTAAGGCAGGATTTGTTTTATTTTATCGTGGGCCATGGTCTCGGCGGCTTCCAGGGAGGGGGCGGTGATGGTTAGGGTTAAGGCGCCGTTTTGTTTGGCGGCGGTGAGGATGGACTGAATTTCTGACTGGCGGGATTTTAAGCCGTGGCCGAGGATGAGATAGATGTGATATTGGTCAGATTTAGGACGACGGGCGGGCGGCTCGGTGGTGGAGTGATAATCTTCGTAGAGCAGGAAGGCGGCATTGAAACCGGCAATGTTGTTAGTGAGCTCACGCATAACGGCGGGGATATCATGGGGGCTGGATTTACTGTTTAAGAAATCGGCGGCTTCCAGGGAAGTCCAATAAAGTTTGACCTGGTCTTCATAACGCAGACGAGCATACATACTGCCGGCCAGTTTTATTAGTTTTAAAGGTTTGGTTTTAACCAGATGCTGGATAACGGCTTCGCGATCGGCTTGCTGTTCGATCAGGTCGGCGGCCACCTGGAAGGATCGGGGAGTGGTGGATGGTTTTTGAAAAGAGTCGGTGCCGGCCACGATACCGGCGTAGAGAGCGGTGGCGACATCCGGAGATACAGGTTGTCCGCCTTGATTGCTGACCAGATCATAGGTTACTTCGGCGCAGGATCCGGCCGTGATGTCGACCAGGTTAACGGTGCCGAAATTTTCGTTGGCGGCCCGGTGATCCAGGTTAATAAGGGGGGTGTGATAGAAGAAGTCGGCGTGGTCGGTGAAGATGGAGCCTAGTTCTTCCAGGTCGGTGGCGCCGAAAATGACCAGGGCATCATAAGGGAGGATCCGAACGGATGTTTCCAGCTGATCTTTGGCTATGGGACTGCCGGGTGGAAAAGAAATGTGCAGACGCAAGCCGCCGGTCAATTGTTCCTGGCGGACATTAGTGATGGAAGTGGGGCCGGCAAAATCCAGGACTAATTCCGGTTGTCTAGTAGGTTCGGTTTTAACTTGAGAAGAGCCGGCCAGGAATTGCAGGGAGGGAGCAATATGAGAAGGGCTAACCTGATCGATGATTTTAGAGTTGTTAGAATTGTCATTTGAGGAGGGTTGAAGAGCTATATAGAGGGCAATCATGGAGGTCAGGGCATCAGTAGAGGCTTTGGCAGGAACCAAGAGTAAAATATTAGCGGAGCTGCTCAAGATATTATTTGCTTGTTGGATTTCAGATAAGGCCATACTCACTTCTCTCAAATTACAAATGGCAAATTTCCCCGCTGCTGCGGGACTAGGCTGCGGCCGCCGCAAATTTCAAATGCTACGGTGGGCGGGAATATTTGGTTATAAATGTGGTTAGACATAAATCTAACTATGGTAATGGTTCATGGCCAGGATGGGAAATGTGGATAAATTAGTAATCAGTAATCAGTAACTAGTAATCAGTAATTAGTAATCGGTGACTGGTAACTCGTAAGTGGCGCTTAAATCTCGTATGCTGGGGATATGTCAATGATGCAAATAGTGGGATTGGGCGTGATTCAGGGGTTAACCGAGTTTTTGCCGGTGTCTTCAAGCGGGCATCTGGTGGCGGCGCGAGTACTGCTGGGGATTCCTGACATATCGGGTAATTCATTTGACGCGTTTCTGCATCTGGGGACTTTGTTGTCCGTGCTGGTTTATTACGCGAAAGTATGGGTAGGGATGTTGCGAAGCGTGGTGGTGAGAGATAAAGAAAGCCGGGATAAGCGGCAATTGGCGGCTAAGCTGGCGGCGGCTACGATACCGGCGGCGGTGGTGGGATATATGGCGCAATCAAATGCTGATCAATGGCGGTCACCGATGGTGGTGGCGTTGGGGCTGCTGTTTACGGCGGGGGTATTGTTGATGACGGAAAAGATGTCGGGGTATTTGAAATTCAGAGCAATTAAATTGGATGAGGGGCCGGTTGAATCAAAGCGGGCCGGTTGGCGGGACGCAATAGTGATTGGGCTGGCGCAGACATTGGCATTGGTGCCGGGGGTATCCAGGTCAGGGATGACGATCGCGGCCGGGCAATTGAGAGGATTATCGCGTAAGCAGGCGGTAGACTTTTCATTTTTATTATCAGCGCCGATTATTGCCGGAGCTGGGCTGTTTAGTTTGTCCTCATTAGTAATGTTAGGCGAGTGGAAAGCAGATGAACTGGCAGTAGGATTTATAGCGTCATTTGTGACAGGATGGCTGGCTATCTGGTTGTTGTTAAAAATGGTACAACGATGGTCGCTGGTGCCGTTTGCTATTTATCTGGTGATATTGGCCGGAGTGCTATTATTAATAGCGTGATAATATGTTAGAAGTTAGAGTGCTTAATAGTGCGGCCGAGATGAAGGAGTTGGCGGCGGAGGCGGCCGGGAAGCTAAAGCCCGGGATGGTGCTGTTGTTATCCGGGGAGTTGGGGTCGGGAAAAACCACTTTTACCCAAGGGTTGGCAGAGGCGCTGGGAATAAAGGAGAGAGTGAATTCTCCTACTTTTACCGTGGTGTCTAATTACGAGGGGCCGGAGGGTGACGATATTGCCAAGCTGGTGCATGTTGATTTATATCGGCTGGCAGATGGTAAAGCGGCAGGCGAGGCAGTCATTAAGGAGGTGCTGGATGAGGCGGCGGGATTAGCGGGGGTGACAGTAATTGAATGGGCAGATAAATTAGGTGATATGAATATTGATGGCGCGATCAGGATGAAATTTGAACATGGAAAAGATATTAATCAAAGGAAAGTATCTATTTTATAAATCCAAATGGCAAATGACTAAATGGTATGAATATAATTTTTACTTTTTAATTTCTAATTTTTATTGAATTTCTAATGACTCAATTTTTAATGCGACGACGGCGACGATGTCTCTCCAGCTTTCGCTCTTCGAGCTATGGCGGGCGAGCGCGGGTTATTATTAAAGAGTGGTTATGGTAAGCAGTAAGCGTAAATTGAAATTAGCAAGTATAGACGCGCATGCTTTGATTCATC
>QIFI01000104.1 GCA_003229735.1 Candidatus Anderseniibacteriota bacterium
GCTTCGCTCTCCCCGGCAAACTGGCCGACTGCTCGGAACGCGACGCCGCCAAATCAGAAATTTTTATCGTGGAAGGGGATTCTGCCGGCGGGAGCGCTAAATCCGGCCGCGACCGAAAATTCCAGGCCATCCTGCCCCTGCGCGGAAAAATCCTCAACGTCGAACGGGCCCGCGTCGACAAAATGCTTTCCAATAACGAAATCAAGGCCTTGATTATCGGTCTGGGCGCCGGCATCGGCGAGGAATTTGATATCTCCAAAATTCGCTACCAGCGCATCATCATCGCCACCGATGCTGATGTAGACGGCGCCCACATTACCACCCTTCTGCTCACCTTATTCTTCCGCTATTTCCAGCCCATCATTGATGCCGGATACCTCTATCTGGCCAACCCGCCTCTGTACAAAATTGAAGTCGGCAAACACAAGCAATATGCATATAATGACGCCGAACGAGATAAAATCATCGACCGGATTAAGCAGAAAAACGCTAAGGCTAACGTCAATATCCAGCGCTATAAAGGTCTGGGTGAACAGAACCCCGAAGAATTATGGGAAACCACCATGAACCCGGACACCCGCATTCTCAAACGAGTCACCATCACCGACGCCGCGGAAGCCGACCGCATGTTCGATATCCTTATGGGCAACGAAGTCGCCCCCCGCAAGAAATGGATCCAAACCCACGCTAAAACCGTCAAAAACTTGGATATATAATTAGACTGTGATTAAGTAGTCATTACCCCGCCGCGTTTAAAATTTAGTCATTTAGAATTCATTTGAAATTTTCAAATTTAAATTTGAAATTTACCAGTTTGCCTTTTTCCGGCAAATACATTAACATCGTGTAGTGAGCCCCTCGGGGCTTTTTAAAAACCAGAATAGTTACAATCACTTACTCCGCTCATCCCTCGTTACCCGTAGCTCGTTAATCGTTACTAAAAAAACATGTCCCAGAAGAAATCAAAGCCCATCAACCCTCTGCTCGGCCTTTTCAACGCCCCTCTGGCCATCTGGAAATTTATTAAAGAAGCTCGGGAAGAACTCAAAAAAGTCTCCTGGCCTAGTCGGCAAATAACCATCCGTTATACCGGCATCGTTATTGTTTCCTCTCTGGTGGTGGGTTTAGTCATCGGCGGCATCGATTATCTGCTTACGCTGGCCCTGGAAGCCGTCATTTAATCAAATAGCTAACCACCAATTTTATGAGTCAGAATAATCAACATCATAATAATCCGCCATCTGACCCGCCAGATACTCCGGCTGAAGAAACACCATCGTCAACTCCCCAGCCATCATCCGCGTCAGATTCCTCGGCGTCATCGGATAATAGCCATTGGTACGTTTTACACACCTATTCGGGCTACGAGGATAATGTCGCCCGCAATCTCCGTCAGCGCATCGAGTCCATGGGTATGGAAGAAAAAATTCATGATGTCATAGTCCCTCGGGAAAAGAAGATAAAAGTCCGGCATGGCAAAAGGCGCACCGTTGAAGAAAGGCTTTTCCCGGGTTATGTGATGGTGAAAATGATCGTCACCGAAGATTCCTGGTATGTAGTTCGCAACACGCCAAATGTTACTGGTTTTGTCGGTTCCGGTACCGTGCCTACCCCTGTTTCTCAAACCGAAGTAGATCGTCTCCTTAAACGCATGGGACAGGATGAACCTAAGTATAAAATAGACGTCCAGGAAGGAGACTCGGTTAAAATCGTTGATGGCCCCTTCAAAGATTTTGAGGGCCGCATTTCCGAAGTCAACGAATCCAAAGGCACCGTTAAAGTTCTGGTTAATGTCTTCGGCCGCGAAACACCCGTTGAGCTGGACTTTCTCCAGGTTCATAAAGACGCCTAAATATAATTTTCACTTTCTAATTTTCAATTATCAATCAATTACCAATAAATAATCATCAATAACCGACGCCAATTTTTAAATTAAACCATTAATAATTGATTAGAAATTAGAAATTAATTGCAACCATATGCTCGAAATACTAACTAAATTAAAAGTCCAGGCTCCGGCCGGCAAAGCCACTCCTGCTCCTCCCCTGGGCCCTGTTCTAGGCCAGCATGGTATCGCCATTGGTGATTTCGTTAACAAATTTAATGATCTGACCAAAGATATGGGCGGCGATATTATCCCCGCTGAAGTCACTGTCTACGCCGACCGGTCGTTCACTATTAAGCTAAAGACGCCCCCCGCCGCTGAACTCCTCAAAAAGGCCGCCCAGGTTACCAAAGGATCCGGCACCCCCAACACTGATAAAGTCGGCACCGTCACCAAACAGCAAATCAAGGCCATTGCTGAACGTAAAATGGCAGATCTGTCAGCCCGCGATCTGGACGCCGCCGCCAAAATTATCGCCGGCACCGCCCGCTCTATGGGCATTACCATCAAATGACCAAACCCCAATGACCAATTCCCAATTAAACCCCAATCACCCAATGACCAATCGCGCGTCCGTCTGGTCATTAATAAATTGGTCATTATGGCGTAGTCAGTGGTCATTAGGTCATTGGTCATTGAGTGGTCATTGGAAATTGGTCATTGGTCATTAAAAAATATATATGCGCACCAAGCAATACCAATCCACTAAAGAAATCATTCCCTCGGAAACCATATCGGCTTCACAGGCAGTAACTCTGCTCCAAAAAAATGTTAGCCATAAATTTGATCAGACTATTGAAATTCATATCCGCCTGGGCGTAAATGCCTCCAAATCAGACCAGATGGTTAGAGGTATCGCCCATCTGCCGTCCGGTTCGGTAAAAAACCAGCGTCTGGCTGTTTTCACCGAA
This sequence comes from Candidatus Anderseniibacteriota bacterium, assembly GCA_003229735.1. Lineage (GTDB taxonomy): Bacteria > Patescibacteriota > Andersenbacteria > UBA10190 > UBA10190 > SZUA-179. The sequence continues at coordinate 2,797 of QIFI01000104.1, forward strand.
GACGCCAAGCTGAAAAAGGCTGCCCAGGCCGCCGGCGCCGTGGCTGTTGGCGGCGAAGACCTGATAAAAACTATTATTGCCGCCGGATCGCTCGATGCCGACTTAGCCATCGCCACTCCCGACATGATGCCCAAAGTTGCTAAAGCCGCCCGCGTGCTTGGCCCCAAAGGGCTAATGCCTAATCCTAAAACCGGCACAGTTACCGCCGATCCTATCAAGGCCATCAATGATCTGAATTCCGGCCAGGTGTCATTCAAAATGGATCAGCTGGGCAACATTCACCAATCGGTCGGCAAAATCAGCTGGGATGAAAGTACCACCACCGCCAATATCACCGCCTTCTTAAGCGCTGTTAAATCAGCCCGGCCCTCATCCGCCAAGGGAGAATTGATTAAAAAAGTTATCATCAAAACCACCATGAGTCCAGCTATCCGAATCACCGCGTGATTCTAATTAGTCGTAGTCCCTTCTCCCTTTGGGGAGAAGGTTAGGATGAGGGGGTAGGATAGCGTCTCGATTCAGTCATTTGAAATTTGATAATTATATAATACTTTTACTAATCCCTAGCCTCTTATTTTACGCATGACGAATAATAAACCATCAGGCTTACTAATATCCTTCGACGGCATTGATTCTTCCGGCAAAGCCACTCAAGCCAGCCACCTCAAAGCCCGCCTGGAAAATAATGGTATTACTGCCGCCCAATTTACCACCCCGGACTACAGTACTCCCTCCGGCCAGGACCTTAAAAAACGCCTGCAAGGCAAAATCGGCCACTGGGCCAGCACCCCCTGGCCGGAAAAACTGCGTTACTTTGCCGACAATCGCGCCGAGCATCGCGGTGAAGTATTAGATATTATCCGGCGTGGGGGAGTAGTTATTTATGACCGCTACGTTCCCAGCAGTCTGACCTTTATGTCGATCGAAGCCAAAATTGAAGATCCTGATACCACCAGCCAGCAAGTATACGCCATTGTTAAACAATCGGAATATCAGGCTCATAAAATGCCTCGGGAAGACTTATCTATTTTTCTTGATCTGTCTCCAAAAATTGCCGCCCAGCTGCTTCATAATCGTAAATCGATTCAACACGAAGAAGATGAATACACCGACCACATCACTGTCCAGGCCCGGCTATACCAGGAGTATCAAAACCTGATCGCCCATGATCCCAGCCACTACCTGGTCATCTCTTGTTATCATGCCCATCGACTTCGCCCCATCGAAGATATAGCTCATGAAATATGGACTGGCATAATTAAAAAATTTCCCCAATTAAATCATGACCCGGACGAATCGTAATCCCTTTATCATCATTGAAGCCCTCGACGGCGCCGGCAAGACCACCCAAACCAGCCGACTTCAGACGAAGCTAAAAAAAGCCGGTTATCAGGTCCATCAATTTCACTTTCCTCAACAGGATAAAGCCACCGGCCGGCTTATTTACCAGAAATTCCTCAACGCTCATAACCGGCTCAAGTTCTCCCGTCGCGAACAAGCCTTGCTTTACCTCCAGGACTTCTTCTCCAAACTGGAAGATATGCGTCAAGCCGCCACCCGGCCCGGCCGGCATATATTGATCTCTGATCGCTACTACACCAGCACTCTGGCTTATCAGACCCAGGGATTAAATAACGCATCCCGCCAAAAAATGACCCAATTCATCAAGCGTCTGGCCGCTAAAGGAGAACCAGCTCTACTTGCTCCCGACCTGGTTATTTATCTGGATATTCCACCTGCCATGGCATCAAGCCATCTCAATCAATCTCCGCGTGACTATTTCGAAAATCTTACCAAGCTTCGCTCCCTGCGCTCCAGCTATATCAAAACCGCCCGGGAAGAAAAATGGACCACTATCAATTGTATA
>QIFI01000096.1 GCA_003229735.1 Candidatus Anderseniibacteriota bacterium
GGGAGCTTGCCCTGCTCGATGATCTTGGCGGTGACTTGGGCGGTCTTTATAATGAGGCGGCCCAATTGAACTATTTTATCATCAGCGGTAAGCAATACTTCTTTAAACTTGATTTGCTGTCCCGCGGCACCGGCTAATTTCTCAATTCGAATAGCGCTCCCCTCCTGGACGAGATATTGTTTGCCACCGGTTTTAATAACGGCTGTGGTCATAAGTGAAAGTAAGAATAGTTGTATTTACAATTTTTGTCAAAAAAATAAAAGGGGCCTGGCATAACAAGATGGGGCGATGGATGATTTTGAGAAATAATAGAGTCTGGATGTGGGGGTATCGCCTTGTTTTCTTGTTATATCAGGCTTGGTAAGAATGAACTATGTATGTATAATGTGCAATGGATGTTTTGGATGTTTTTTGTGTTTGATTAAGAGTGTATGGCGCTAATAATGTATGTCAATGCTTTTTGACGTAATCGCTCACGGGTTGGAGGGATCCCCTCTCCCGGGCCGCTTTAGCGGGCATATGACAGGGAGAGGGTTAGGGAGAGGGTAAAATAATGTGTTTATAACATCCGCGAAACCCTCATCCCCCGCCCTTCTCCCTATGAATAGGGAGAAGGGAGAGCGTCCTTAACCAGTGGGCGATTACTTTTTGACAGCTTGTTGGGTAAAGATTGATTTTATGGCTATAACGCTCATTTAACGATATCAATTTTAACGGGTACGCCTGGTGTTAGCCCTAGTTCTCGCGCCTGGCCGGCGGCCAATTCAAGAACGGCGGTGACCGGACCAGGAGAGGGATATTTAGTCAGTTGGCTATCATCTGTGTCGAGGCTGGGGGGAGGATTTACCCGATGTTCGATGCCGGTGATTACATTGTCTTTTATCCAGATGATATCAATGGGAATCAGCATATCTTTCATCCAGAAAGAGGTTTGGCGGGGAGGATTGAAGGGAAAGAGGAGGCCTTGGCGATCGGGTACGAGGGGGCAGCCGCTTAAGCCTTGAGCCTGCTGGGCTGGAGTGGAGGCCAGGCCGATAGCAAGACGTTGATCGCCTAGAGTGATTTGATGCGGGGTGAAATCCGGGCACTGGCTTTGATTGGATGTTTCATTATCGGGAAGGCCAGAATTATCATCTGCCGGAGATAAAGGCAGGTATAGGATGATGGCTAGAGTGATGACGGCCAGAGCGATGATTACCAGATAGGTTTTGATGTGAGGCATGGGATAATTATATATTAAATTGCAAAATTGTTACCCCCTCATCCTGGCCTTCTCCCCCAAGGGGGAGAAGGGACGTTAGCGAGAATGTTTAGATGACATATGTCTGAAGGAGGAGAAGGGACGTTAGCGGGAATGTTTAGATGACATATGTCTGGAAGGGGAGAAGGGACGTTAGCGAGAATGTTTAGATGACATATGTCTGAAGGAGGAGAAGGGACGTTAGCGGGAATGCTTGGCGGAAATAGAAGATCTGGTTTGGCGGAAGAATATTAGAACCGTAATGGCGGCCAGGATGATTCCGGAGATGGCAAAGGCGATTAATTTATACCTGGTTTGCAGAGTGACGGCCAGGGCACCCATGATGGCGCTGAAAGCAGTAAAGATGAAGAGAATAGCCGTGGTTGACAGGCCGAGCTGACGCAGTCGGTAGTGCAGGTGCAATTGCTTATCTCCTTTCCAGGGAGGTTGATGAGTTAGTATTCTTTGGACAATGACCGAGATAAAGTCGATAACCGGAAGGGACAAGACCAGCAGGGTGGTGGCGATTTTTCCGCCGCCGTTGATAGCGGTCAGAGCGATGAAAAGGCCCAAAAACCAACTGCCGCTAGTACCCAGATAAACACGGGCGGGGGGGACGTTTAGAAGCAGGAAGCCCAGCACGGCGCCGGCGCCCAGGGCGGCCAGGAGCAGGGTTTGTGAATCCTGGCTGGCGGGCAAAAGGCTGATAGCGGCCAGGGTGATAAAGGCGACCAGGCTAACGGAACCGGCCAGGCCATCCAGGCCATCCAGCCAGTTTATGGAATTGATGAGGATGAGAATCCAAATAACGGCCAGGATAGAGCCGGGGATGACTAGAGGGCCTAGGGTAAATTGAGACAAGTTAATCAGACCATTGGTTAATGGATTAGTAATATAAGGAATGTGCCAGCCCCAGCTGACCACCAGGGCCGAGATGATAATTTGCCACAATAACTGGGCGAAGGGTGATAAAGTTCTGGTTTCATCATACAACCCGACCAGGATGATTATTAGACTGGCCAGGATCAGCCCCAAGGTAAGAGGGCTGGGGCCCAGGATGACCAGGGTGGCAATCGATAAAATAGTGGCGATAAGCGGGCCAACATAATAAATAGGAGCAGCGGCGGGGACCGGTCTAAAGAAGGGCCGGGCGGATTGCAATGATAGAGCCAGCAGAAAGTAAGTGACTACAAAGGTGAGGCCAAATGATAGCAAATGGCGGATAGTGAGGGGCGAGAGATCAAAACTCACCATATGGAGAAGTTAGGTGGAAGAGACGCGGCGCCGGGATTTGCTGGTGACATTGAACGATAAATCACGGCCAAGTAATAAACGGGTTTCGGCATCCAGGGCGGGAAAGGCGGATAGGACGGTGGCGATTATTGGAAACAGGGCCCATTGAAGAGACATAGTGATATAGCGCCAACGAGAATATTTGCGGGGCTTGACCGGCAGGAGCAGGAGGGATAGAGCGGTGGAGATCAGCAAACCGAGCATGGCGATAGTCATAATAGCTCGGGCAGTAAAAGGCAGACTGTAAGATAAAACCGTGTCGTGAAAAACCGGGCCGCCAAAAAAGATGGGCAGCCAGCCTAATCCGGCGACAATAATAGGAGCGGTGGCCCAGGAGAAATGCCCTTCGAGAGTACGCAGGGTATAGGTCCACTTGACGCGTCGGGGAATATTTTTATGGCGGTAAAAGCCCAGAGCCATAAATGGAAAGTTTTCAATGCCCCAGGCCCAGCGGCGTTTTTGCCGGTATTGATTTTTTAGGGTTTTCCACCAGGAATCATCAAGCGCGGCGTCCATAGATATGGAGATATATAGAGGCTCGGTGCGATAATGACCTTGATAATAAAGCAGGCATTGCCAGAAGATGCGGGAATCTTCGGATACTATATCGCGTTGCCAGTAGCCAACATCTTTTAGGGCAGTCAGCGACATGGCATGGCTGGAGAAGGTGACCAGTCTTTCCGGCCGGGTGGACTCGATCATTTGCCAAAAGGTGGAGCCGGTGGCAATTACGCGAGAAAAGGCCGGGGCGTCCCAGACATTGTTGTTGTACATAGGCAGGGGTTGATAGCTGACATGATAGCGATCAGGGTGAGTTATAAAGGTGTAAGTCAGGTATGAAAAATAGTCGGGGTTGGCAACGGTGTCGCTGTCGAAATTGTTAACGATAGTGTGTCTAATAGAGATTCCTTTTTTGATAAGAATGGGCTCCAGTTTTTTGATGGCCCAGGAAGCATTGGCACTTTTAACCGGCTTTTCATCGGGCAGACCATCGGGATGAAAAGTGGTCAGGAAGGTGCCGAATTTTTGCTCGTACTCCTGCCTTAATTGACGAGCCCTGATTTGAGCGGACTCCCCTACCCGCTCTTCAAAGCCGACGCAGACGTGAAGACGATTTAAGGGAAATGTAGAGTCGGTTAAAGAATCAAGTGAAGTGCGTAATACTTCGATAGACTCGTTGTAGGTGGAGAGCAAAATAATGTGATGGATTTGGTCCCAGGGGATGACTTTTACCCCTGATGTCTGGATCTGGCGCAGGTTTTGATGGAGTTGGCGGAGCTGCCATTTTTGCCGGCGAGCGAGAGAATCTTGAATTGACGAGTTATGAAGTTTAGATTCGACTTGCTTTAAATATTCAGGGATAGAAGATGAAACTTTTTGACATCGCTCAATCCAGTTGATGCTGGTCATTTTCCGGAGTCTTAAATAAGCGTAAACCAGGTGAACTGACATATAAATACCACGGATGAGAATGTATACATCAAAAATGATAATAAACACGGCGATCCAGAAAGGGGCCACAAAAGCCAAGATTGATAAACCTATTAGAGTAGTCCATGACATTAGACCGGGAATTATTTCGAGCAGCCGGTGGCCTAAAGCAGGCATATCGAATTCCAGAGAAAGGCCGGTGAATGAATTGGTGGTGGTTTGATGATTTGGCATGAGACGAATGTTATTGATTGGCCAGCCGGATCAGGCTGAAAGCGCCGAGGAGCATTAACTGCGTTATGGGTATAATACCCCATAGTATCCAGGCCGTCTTGAGATCAATTGGACGCAATAAGATGCCTAGAATAAAATTGCCGATGATGATAAATAGACCGATCAGAGGCAAGGTTGTAATTTGACGGCTATTGCCAATAAAGTCAATACCTATGGTGGCACTGTAATGAAGGACGACGGATTCGTCGGTGGGGAAAAACTGGATCGATAAAAACCAGAGGAGGGCGTTAATAAGAATACTGATGCCTATTATTAGCGAGAGAGGATGATTAATGAGCTTTGAGGCAATCATTGAGCTGGAAAATCCAAACCGCAAAG
>QIFI01000016.1 GCA_003229735.1 Candidatus Anderseniibacteriota bacterium
AAGCCTAATGTTAGTTTTTAATGATGCTATCGACAGTATCGCAGATATTTACGGAGTTTGACTATTTTTTTGCGTAAGGTGAGTTAACTAATTAAATTTATCATAAAATTATAATGCATATGAAAAAAATAAATGTTACAAATGTGCTAATTCTAACGGTGTTTTTGTTCACATTCGTAGTTAGCCCCGCTTACGCAGCTCCAAAGATTGTAGTGGGAGCAATTCCAAAAGAATATAAAAAACCAAAGAAAAAAGATTGCGACATTATTGTCTCCAAAAGGAAGCACCAAACGATTCAATCAGCAATTGATGCCGCGATTGCCGGTGACAGGATTTGCGTGAGAAAGGGACGATATAATGAAGATGTATTGATCAATAAATCAATCACGCTTTCTGGTCGGAGGCCCAGAAAAACAGTCATAAACGGACAAACTCCGAATGGTAATATGTTGATCAGTGCCGACAATGTAGTGGTAGAAGGATTTACCATAAAAGGCATTGGTTCAAATTACGGGCATGCCGCTCTGATAATCGGTGAAGGGCTTACTAATGTGACCGTGCAATACAACCGCATAAAATCGGGTAATGGAGCGCTTGCATTAAGAGCAGGCGGCGGTCAACAGAGTCACCTCATTCAACATAATATCTTAAAGGGAAAGAACTCCCCTCAAATAGCACTTATAAATGGTCAGCCAACAGTGGGTAAACCGTCAGACGATATTAGCTTCATCAATAATACTTTTATTGGCACGGTTAATAAAACATCTCGTCAGGACACCGGCATAGTGCTGGCATCCGGGGCTACCAATAATGTGATTAAAAGAAATGCGTTTGATGTTAACGGTTCAATACAAGGGTTAATCGGAGTTGCCTACTCATCTAATACTATTAACGAAAACAACTTAAACAGCGACACATTCTCTGACTTAGCAGGCATCCCAGTCAAAGTAGGGGCAGGTTATGACGGCACTACCAACGCCGAGAACAATTGGTGGGGAGATTTGGACCCTTCGGACAATATCCAGGGTGATATAGATTAGAAGCCCTTTAAGCAAAAGAGAGGGCCGACTCGTTGGTAGCATGAACGTTTTTAAGGCTGGGCTTTAAACTTTGAAGCTTAAAACTTTAGTAAGCGGTGTTCTTGTTGGCATCGTAATTGTTTGTTCTGGTATTTTTGATGAGATTTATTTTTCACTACTTCGCCGGGGTGAGTGTTTTTGAGAAATAATTGTATTTGACGTCTTTTTGCCGTGTTTCTATATTACTCTTATCAAAGTTATCATCATAAATGCCTACTTACACCTTCGACCAAAATGCCGTTAGACGTCATCTTAATGACACTTATTTTAATCGAGGAAAATCTTATTTTTATGCTGGCGCCGTATCTAATATCACTTTGAGTCAGACCACTATTAAGGGCACAGTGGCCGGCCGCCGGGCTCATCCGTACAGTACCAGCCTGGTGGTTGGGCCGAGTAACAATATTGCCAGCTCAAAATGCACTTGTCCGATGGGTGGTTATTGTAAGCACGTGGCCGCTTTGGCGATGGCGGCTCTGGACCACCTGGCCAAGGGCATTAATCAAACCCTTTATTTATCCGGCGGTCAAAAGAGCGCCAATTCCAGATCGGCTAAATCATCTAAACCATCATCAATGGAAACCTCATCATGGCAACAACGGCTCACCCGGGCTTTTGGCAGTCAGTTCATGGCCGCTGAGCAGGAAAATGAATTGGAGGATTCTGGTGATCAATCGCAACTCCGATTCATCCTGAAGCTGATCCGCTATCAAGACCAGCTTAGCGAACTGGAAATTCGGCCTTACTGTTTTTTTCCTGATCAAAATCGCGGTAGTCTGTCGGCAATTGATTGGCGTAATTATGGTTATGAAAGAGCGCTTGATAGCCTTGATCTACCCATGGCGCATAAGCTCTTTTTTCGTCAGTTGGCGGTGGCGCTGGGCCTAAACTGGGATACACCAAGCTGGGCCGGCATCGATCATGAACGAGCCGCCTATGTGTGGCCGTTGCTACAGCAAGCCGCGACCAGGGGAATTCGACTGGTCCATGGCAAGAAATACAATAATGCCGTAACTATTAGTCAAGAATTACTGCACCGCACATTGGTTATTACCCAGGATAAAACTAATTTTCATCTGGCTCCGACCATGCGGCTAGGGAATAAGGCTATAGCCAGATCGGACGTGCTTTTGATGGGCCGGTCACCAATTTTCGGCGTGTATTATAGCCCGGAAGGTAATATGTCTTTGCACCTCCTGGCGAACGAAACATTGTCTGATAATCGTGGCCTCGATCAAGCGGTAGTCATACCGCGGCGGGCGGCGGCTACTTTCCAAACCAAATTTTTACCTATCCTGGCCCGCCAGTATACCATTGAGGCGGCTGGTACAAATTTACCTATATTTCGGGCCGGTAATCCCACGGTGATGATAGATATCCAGGGCGCCGGACCCAATAGCATTAAGATCACACCGCGCTATAAATACGAATCGAAAACTATCCCGTGGCGGAAAAAATCGGAATATGTGGCGGTGGGGCGTCGAGAATTGCTGCTGCGCAACAAGGAGGCCGAACAACAACTTCGGGAATATGTTGAGGAAACGCTGGCGCCAATCCCGCAGGCCTGGCACCAGGAGACGGGGACCCAATCCGGCGGAGCTCCGGAAATTAAGCCCCGTCTTAAACAATCATTTAAGCTTCAGGGTTTTGAGGCCGTCCATTTTATAGATGATATTGTCCCGCGGCTGCAGGAGGATGAAAATATTCTTGTTCATCAGGACTCAAGCGCTCCGGTTTTTACTAAAGATGAATCCGAGCCGGAAATATCTTTCGTGGTTGGGCGCCCGGCCAACCACGGCGAACCCGATTGGTTTGATCTAGGTATCGAAGTGGCTATTAGCGGCGAGAAAGTCCCTTTTGCTGATATTTTCACCGCTTTAACTGCCGGTCAGGACGAGCTGCTGCTGGCCAGCGGACACTACTGCTCCCTGACCCAACCGGCTTTTAATAAGCTGCGCGACCTTATTGAAGAGTCTAGAACTATTCGTGAGGCCACGAGCCAGGGCCTGACTATCAGCCGGTTTCAGTACGGCTGGTTCGAGGAGCTAACCCGACTGGGGGTGATTAAACGGCAAGTTAAGGCCTGGCATAATACTATGGCTAATCTTAAACAGGCCACCGGGCAGAGGGCTGTTCGTCCGCCGGCACAATTAAAAACCAAACTGCGCCCCTATCAAAAAACGGGGTTTAGCTGGCTGACCTTTCTGCACCAGCATAAGCTGGGCGGCATTCTGGCGGATGATATGGGCCTGGGTAAAACTGTTCAGACAATCGCGTTTATGTTGCGGGTGGCGGCAGAAAAGCCGCGTCATAAACCTTTTCTGGTAATTGCTCCTACCAGCGTGGTTGATAATTGGGACAGCGAGCTCGAGCGATTTGCTCCTAATCTTAAGCGGGTTACCATGCGCGCCGGTAACCGGGACGAGCATCATCAGGCGGCTGTCCACACTGATGTTATTATCACCTCCTACGCGCTGTTAGTGCGTGACTTCATTCAGCTTAGTCAGCTAACTTACGACACTTTAATCCTTGATGAAGCTCAATATGTTAAAAATCACCAGGCTAAGGTTTATGCCCACACGCGTCAGCTTCAGGCCGGCTGTCGCCTGGCGTTAAGCGGAACTCCGCTGGAGAATAATTTGCTTGAGCTGTGGGCTATTTTTTCGATAGTGGCGCCAGGTTTATTCCCGAATCCCAGAAAATTTAAGCAAGTCTGGCAAACGCCGATTGAAAAACAGGCTAATCATGAGCGCATCCGAGAACTGCGGACACGGATTAAGCCTTTTCTTCTGCGTCGGACCAAAGAGCAAGTCGAGCGTGATCTGCCGGCTAAGACTATTGATACCTTGTCGATCGCTCTGCACCCTAAACACCAGAGAATTTATCAGCTTCATCTACAGCGCGAGCGCCAAAGAGTTCTGGGGTTGTTAGCTGAAGGCGGACTCACGCAACATCGCTGGCAAATTCTGAAGTCTCTGACCCGCTTGCGTCAACTGGCCCTGGCTCCGGAATTGATTGATGATAAACGGGCCGGTACACCCAATAGTAAATTGGACGAGCTGATAGACCAAATTACCAGTCTGACCAGAGCCGGTCATCGGGCTCTGGTTTATAGTCAGTTCACTTCTTTTTTGTCCCTGGTAAAAGCCCGGCTGGATCGGGAAAAAATTGATTATTTTTATTTAGATGGCAGAACCCGACAGCGCGGCGCCCTGGTTGAGAAGTGGCAAAGTCCACAAGGTCCGCCGGTGTTTGTAATTAGCCTCAAGGCGGGCGGTATTGGTCTTAATTTAACCGCCGCCGACTACGTGTTTATTCTTGACCCGTGGTGGAATCCGGCAGTTGAATTGCAGGCTATTGATCGAACTCATCGTATCGGTCAAACCAAGTCGGTGATGGTCTACAAAATGATCGCGCGAAACACTATTGAGGAGAAAGTGCTGGCCCTGCAAAAGAAAAAATATAATTTGTTTAATACTATTCTGCAGGAAGGAAAACAGTTTAATTCCCTGATTACAAATCAGGATATAAAGAATCTGTTTGAAGTGTAGGGGGGTTGTTTAGGGAAAGGGTAAGTATTTAATATATATTGGCTTGTTTAAGCTAATTATTGTGATTGTATTGGCTATATAGAGCCTTATATTAGTTTATTTGGATATTTGCTACTTGACACTATTGACTATTAGGTGTATAGTGCACTTTACGATTAGAGATGATAGTTATGACAGTAATTACGTACCTTTTAGCTTGCTTCCTAGTAAGGATTACCCTGGTTTCTAATATTAGCGGCGCCAGGTCAGAGGAGGATGGATGAGAATGTTCTCTTCCCTTATCCTCTGGCATTGGACGAGAATCTTTTAAGGGATCGAACGTTGACAACTGAATAACACGGAGCATGAAGCCCATGAACCACATAGGGTTCAGGGCGCAGAGCAGTCACCTGGGATTAAATACCAGCAGCTCTCATGCATTGACCGTGAAATGGGAAGTGAAAGTTATCAGATATAACATTCACCTCTCGCCTATGCGTTGAGACAAAAAAACCAACTAATCCCTTCTCCCTGGACAGGGAGAAGGCGAGGATGAGGGTTAATAGGGACAAAAACACTTCTCGTCCAGCCCTCTCCCCTTGAGGGGAGAGGGGGTATTAAATGCTCTCCTAGAAATTGCCGATGGTCTTCAACACACGGGCGGGAGTATATGACTCCTTAATAGTTCTTTAGTTCTTTGTGTAGTATCAGAAACATTTTGACTTCGCGTTAGGCGCGGGGAAGACGTGTTGCGCACGAGGCCGGCTTAACCAACCGGCATTTACTGGCGCGTAACCGTCTCTCAAGCGAGAGAAAGCTTTTATGACACCGCCTGTCGCC